>NZ_JAMFRV010000608.1 GCF_026224925.1 Pseudomonas sp.
CGAGGCGGAACTGATTCTGCTGATGGAAACCGACCAACTGCACAGCATTTTGAAGATAGCGCCTGAAGTACGCGGCAAGACGTTTTTGATTGGCAAGTGGCAACACGAACTGGAAATAGCCGACCCTTACCGGCGCCCGAAATTAGCCTTTGAACAGACCTTCGAGCGCCTGTCGCGCTGTGTCGATGACTGGCTTCCATACCTACAGTCGGAGTAACCCGATAAATGACCGTCATGAACCGCCCTGCGCTCGACCTTTACCAGGAAACCAAGATTGACCTGGCAACCGTCTTGCGAACCTTGTTTGATCACAAGGGACTGATCGCGTCCATCGTCAGCGTCTTCCTTTTGGTCGGGCTGGCTTACGCAATTCTGGCGACGCCCATTTACCAAGGCAACGCGATGATTCAAATCGAGCCGAAAAAAAACGGCATCGAAGGCACTACCGAGGTCAACAACAAACCATCTTCAGTGTCTCAAGCAACCACTGAAATTGAACTGATCAAGTCGCGTGCAGTACTGGGCAAAGTGGTCGAAGACCTCAAGCTGAATATTATTCAGCGACCTAATTACTTCCCGGTGTTCGGCGCTTACATGGCTCGCACGTTCAAACCCGACACCCCTGGAGCACTGGCTGACCCAATGTTCGGCTTGCGCAACTACGCGTGGGGTGGCGAGCAAATCAATGTTTTCCAATTGGAAGTGCCCGACGCCCTGCTCGGCGCAAAGATGACCCTGGTCGCCAATGGCGCCGATGCATTCTCATTGTTTGATAAAGACGGTGGCTTGTTGCTCAACGGCCAGACCAATCAAACCGTTGAAGGCAACGGGGTGAAAATTCAGGTAGCGACACTTAAGGCTCGTCCGGGAACCGAGTTCACCTTGATCAAACAACGTACCCTGATCAGCGCGCTAGACTATCAGTCTCGCCTGAGTATCACAGAAGCCGGTAAAGATTCGGGCATCATCTATTTATCTATTCAAGACCCGAACCCTCTTCAGGCCAAGACGATTCTTGATGAGGTAAGCCATCTGTATGTTCGGCAAAACGTTGAACGCAGTTCGGCCGAAGCAGCACAGCGCCTTGAGTTCCTGCGCTCGCAATTACCACTGGTCCGCAAGCAACTGGAACAATCAGAACAAGCACTGAATGCATTCCAGGCCGGCGCCAAATCGGTGGACCTGAGTATTGAAACCAAATCAGTACTCGATCAAGTGGTTAAACTCGACTCAATGTTGTCCGAGTTGAAGCTGAAACGCGTTGAAGTCGAACGCCTTTACACCCCGGAACACCCAACCTACCGCGCCTTGATGACGCAGATGGGCCAACTGGAAGCGCAGAAACAAGCACTGCTGAAAAAGATCGAGGCACTGCCGGTGACCCAACAGGAGTTGCTGCGCTTGACCCGCGACCAGCAAGTCACCACCCAGACCTACACCCTGCTGCTGAACAAGAGCCAGGAACAGGACATCCTGCGTGCCGGCAGCATCGGTAACGTACGCATCATTGATAACGCCGACGCCAACGTTGAAGAACCAGCCAAGCCGATGAAGAAGCTGATCGTGCTCCTCGCGACATTGCTCGGTGCCCTGGTTGCAGTGACCGTGGTGTTCTTGCGTCAGGCGTTCTATCGCGGCGTAGAAAACCCGGAAATCATCGAAAACCTCGGCATGCCGGTCTATGCCTCTCTGCCCTACTCGCGTCAACAGGAGCGCCTGGAAAAAACGACTCAGGGCCGCTCAACAGGTAAAGAGTTGAAGTTGTTGAGCGTCTCAGAGCCGACCGAACTAGCCGTTGAGTCCCTGCGCAGCCTGCGTACCAGCCTGCACTTCGCCATGCTTGAAGCACGCAATAACGTATTGATGATTTCGAGCCCGGCTCCGGCTTCCGGCAAGTCGTTCGTATCCAGCAACCTCGCGGTGATCATTGCCCAGACAGGCAAACGCGTGCTGCTGATCGATGCTGACATGCGCAGAGGCTACTTGCACAAAGTGTTCGGCCTGCAAAACAAACATGGCTTGTCCGACACACTTGCCGCGCGGCTGTCCAGTAGAGACGTGATTAACACCACCCAAGTAACGAACCTGGATTTGATCTCGTGCGGTTTCGCCGCGCCGAATCCGTCCGAGCTACTGATGCACGATAACTTCAATAAGCTGCTTGCCGAGCTCGCCCCGCTGTACGACCTGGTGATCGTCGATACTCCGCCCATTCTTGCCGTCACTGACGCCACTCTGGTCGGCCGTCAGGCAGGGACAACCCTATTGGTCACCCGCTTTGGACTTACGTCGGTCAAAGAAATTGAAGCCAGCAAACGTAGGCTGGGTCAAAACGGTGTGGTCATAAAAGGGGCGATTTTCAACGGGGTACTGCGCAAAGCCTCGACCGCCTCTTACGACTGCTCAGCTTACGGCTACGACTACAGCCCTGTTCGTAAGTAATGGACAATAACATCACCCTACATGGAGAAAAGTATGGTCAGGACAATTGCAATGATGCAGCCGTACCTGTTCCCGTATTTGGGCTATTTTCAACTGATTGCCGCCGCAGACGTGTTCGTGTTGGGCGACGATTTGCAGTACATCCGGTCTGGGTGGGTTAATCGAAACCGCATTCTCTCTAACGGCGAAGCCAAACTGATTACCTTCCCGCTGAAGCGCGACCGGTACGACTTACCCATCAACCAACGTCAGTTGAGCGAATCATTTGATGACGAGGCTGCTCGCCTGCTTAACATCATTAAGCAGAGTTATGCCAAAGCGCCGTATTTCGCCCAAGTGATGCCACTTCTGGAACGGCTGCTACGCTTTCCAACCCGGCATCTGGCGTCATACATAGAGCATTCGATCAGAGAAATGTGCGGCTATTTGCACATCGATACGCCTATTTTGCGAGGCTCCGATCTGGACATCGGTACACCCACGGATAAGCAGGATCGAGTGCTAAAAATCGTGCAAACTTTTTCCTGCGACCGCTATCTCAACCCTATTGGCGGGATTGAGCTGTACGACTCGGATTATTTTGCCGACAACGGCATAGCGTTGCGTTTCTTCAAGATGGATTCGATTGCATACCGGCAGTTCAAAGGTGAGTTCGTTGCTAACCTGTCGATCATTGATGTGCTGATGTTCAATTGTGTCGAGCAAGTGCAAGAGCTGCTGCAGTACTACTCGGTCTCCCCAGGTGTAGAGCACGAGCAACCTGAGCGGATCAGGGCCAACGGATGATGGCCTTACGTTGATATCCAGTCGAACCCGGATTGCAGTGGAGCGAAATGATATGACTTACTCGGAAAACCCTGCGCGCTGGTACCTCATCCAGACCAAACCTCGTCAAGAGGCTCGTGCCGAAGAACACCTGCAACGTCAGCAGTTCGAATGCTATCGGCCACTCAAAGCCGGGGCGCCCAAAAAGCGCAACCCACGGGCCGTCAGCGAAGAAGCGTTATTTCCCGGTTACCTGTTCATCCGCATGGACCAGGTGCACGACAACTGGTACCCGATCCGTTCGACCCGAGGCGTCGCGCGCATTGTGACCTTCGGTGCGCATCCGGTACCGGTTCACGATGACCTTATCCAGCAAATTCGCGAACGCCTATCGTTACCGGAACCCAAGACGGAATTTCAACAAGGTGAGGTCGTGCGCATTAAATCCGGAAGCTTCTGCGACTTGGAAGCAATATTCCTGACTGCAGACGGTGAAGAGCGCGCCGTCATTTTGCTCAATCTGTTGCAGCGCGAGCAAAAGGTCACGTTGCCGATCAGCAGCCTGACGCGAATGGAGGCGCAGGTCTGAGTGCCGAACGCAAACCTGCGGACACTTTCTAAAATCCTGGAAGCGCACAATGACTCATAAAACGACTTTAGTGACGCTCACTTACGGCGACCGGCTGCCCTACCTGCAAACCCTGGTCAGCCGGTCGCTGGCCAGCTCGCAAATTGAACGAGTAATCATCGTCAGCAATGCATCGGTGGCGCCGCTGGAGTCCTTGACTCGGGCCTGGCCTGGCCAGGTGGACGTGATTTACCTACAGCACAATACCGGCTCGGCCAAAGGTTATTCGGTGGGGATTCAGGCAGCCCTGGACGCAGGCGCCGAATACATCTGGTTGATGGACGACGACAACGCGCCGACCATTAACGCCATCGCGACCCTTCACCATTGTTTATACCAACGCGAGCGCATCGATGGTCGAGACAAGGCTGCCGTATTGGGCTTTCGTCCGACCCATCAGGCGGACTTTGCCGCCGGCGTGCCTAAGCGTTTTGCGATTCAAAGACGCTCAAGCTTCTTTGGTTTCCATATTGCGCAACTGCCGTACAAAATCTGGCGTCGCCTGCCGTGGGGTCATCCTCGGGCGAAGCAGAATGTGCAATCAATGGTTCAACTACCCTTCGCTACCTACGGCGGTTTACTCGCCCATCGGAGCCTGTACCAACGAATCGGCCTGCCTTTGGACGCCCTGTTGTTGTATGCCGATGACAGTGAATACACCTGGCGCATCACCGCCAGTGGCGGACGAATTTTTCTGGTACCGGACGCGCTGCTCGATGACCTGGAAGAGTCATGGAACATCAAAGCCAAGACTAACAACATTTACGAGAGCTTTTTGCTCGGTGGTTCCGACCTGCGCGCGTATTACGGCGCACGCAATCAGGCCTGGTTCGACAAAAATATCTGGGCCTCATCGTCTTGGCTCTACAGCCTCAATCGCTGGGTATTCTTCCGCTTGTTGCGTTTGATCGCCAAACGCAAGGGCGCGGAACAACGTTTAAGCCTCATCGAAAAAGCTATCCATGACGGTGAGACCGGCGTGCTCGGCCTGCACCAGTCTTACCCATTATGAAAATTCTGTTCATCAACAGTCTCTACCCACCAGACATCGGCGGCGGCGCGGAAATAATTCTCCAGCGCACCGCCGAAGGCCTTCAAAAGCGCGGATGCAACGTAGTCGTACTGGCCACTGGGGGGCAGAAAGGGCTTAGCAGCGATTGCCTAAACCGGGTCAAGGTCTACCGCGCCGGGCTCCGCAACTTTTACTGGCATCACACTGCCCAACGTCCGGGACGTTTGAGGCGAATCGGTTGGCACTTACGGGACCGCTACAACGTCGGCATGCGCGAATACGTCCGCGACGTTATCAGCAGCGAACGCCCTGACATTGTGGTGTGCCACAACCTCAGCGGCTGGTCAGTGTCGGCGTGGGACGAGATCACCGCAGCGGGTATACCCATCGTACAAGTGCTGCATGATATGTACTTACTGTGTCCCAGCAGCACGATGTTCAAGAACGGTAAATGCTGCCGGCAACAATGCAACAGCTGTAAACAGTTCCGTAGAGGTTGCGACGAACGATCGGCACAGGTCGAAAGCGTCATCGGCGTCAGTCGTTTCATGCTCGAAACCCTGCAGGGTCAAGGTTACTTCAAGGGGGCTCATGCGCACGTCGTGCACAACAGCAGCCCTTTTGCGGCCCCAACAGCGGAGCCCAAGGACGGTGAAAACAGTCTCACGGTAAAGCCGCTGCGGTTTGGCTACATGGGCACGCTGTCTGAGGCCAAGGGTGTTCGTTGGTTGATCGAGCAGTTTCAAAGCCTGTCGTTTGACGCCACCTTGCAGATTGCCGGGCGCGGACAGCTCAATGATGAAGCGCAACTCAGGGCGCTGGTCACTTCGCCAAACATCAGCTTTGTCGGTTATCAAAAACCGGAAGCATTTTACAGCCAGATTGACGTGGCGGTTGTTCCTTCAATCTGGGGTGAGCCGTTCGGCATGGTCGCCGTTGAAGCCTGCGCGCACTCGGTGCCGGTCATTGCTGGAAGAATGGGTGGTTTGCCTGAGATTATTGAAGATCAGGTTAATGGCTTGTTGTGCAGCCCCGATGATCCGAGCACCTTGGGCGAGGCGATGTTAAGCCTGCACCAGCAACCGGAACTGCTCGCCCGCCTCAGCGCTCAGGCTCGCAGCACGGTTGCACCGATGATCGACGAAGACCTGATGCTCGACCAGTACCAACGCATTTTCTCTGAGACGCTTCAGTGCAAACTACTGCGACGCAAAGATCTGCACGTTCCACACTTGGTTTAAACCTTGTTAGCGAACACACAGCGGTACAACGTTTCGACTGAATCCGCACAGACTAAGCGGCCTTGCTCGGCCCAGGACCACGAGCAAACGCTCCGGCTGCGGCCTCCCTACGAGATGAGAGATGTTCACTTCGAATCGGACCCGGTCACGCCAACGACTCTCACTGTTATTCATGGGATTGCTCTTCAGTTTCTCGGCCCTGGCTGAAGAGCCGTTCATCATTGGGGTCGGCACACATTTATTGAACAAAAGCGGATCCCTGGCCAGTACGATGAAATTGATCGCCGACGCCGGGATTACTTCAGTACGCGACGATGCCTATTGGTCGACCGTTGAACCCCGCAAAGGTCAGATGCACATCGACTCGGTGTGGACGAAATACCTGAGCGAAGCGGCTGCCCACCGCCTCAGCCCGTTATTGGTCTTGGGGTATGGCAATCCGTTCTACGGCGACAATCCGAAACCACGTACCGCGCCGATCAGAAGCGCTTTCGCCAACTACACAAAATTCGTCAGCCGCCAGTTGGGCGACAGCGTTGGTTTTTACGAGATATGGAATGAGTGGGACCAAGAGAGTCCTGAAGACACCGCCCTATCCAGCGATTACAGCGCGTTAGTCACCGAGGCCGTACAGCGGATCCGTTCGCAAAATAAACGGGTAACAATTCTCGCCGGTGCCGTGACCAGTAAAGGCATCGACCTTGGGTTCGCTGACCGATTGATCGAAGCCGATGTGCTGTCAAAGGTTGATGGCATATCGCTGCACCCTTCGGTGTATTGCCGAAACGTAGAACGCCACACCCCGGAGGGCTGGATCGCCTGGTTGCGCGACGTCGACGCAAACCTCAGGTCGATTGCCAACAAACCGGTGCCCTTGTACCTCACAGAGGTGGGCTGGCCCAGCAACGACGGTAACTGCGGCGTCGATGAAAAGACCCAAGCCGCTTACTTGGCACGCAGCTTCTTCCTCGGACGCACGCTGCCAGACATCAAAGGAATGTGGTGGTACGACCTGATCAACGAAGGCTCTGACCCCTCGGAGATAAAGCAGAACTTCGGTTTGTTGCAGCAAAACCTTGAACCGAAGCCGGCCTATCGCACACTCAAAGTCATCAGCCCCACCCTGCGTGAGTTCCATTACGAAGCGGAGAAAAGCCGCGAAGCCGACAATAATTACTTACTGCGCTTTTCTAAAGATTCGGAACAAATATTGGTCGCCTGGAGTACCGCTGAAGGCCAAACCACCCGCGTCGACGCGAGCAGCATCCAACAGGGCAATGTGCAGTTGATCGACACGGGCGAGCCGGAGAAAGGTCGATTTGACAGCGGCATCCCCTGGAAATGCGATGAAAATCGGTGCTCAGCCGAGGTGGAGATCAATGAGTTCCCGAAAATAATTAGCCTGGGTACACGCCCGCCCCTCTTTGCCCAGTAGCGTTGCAGGTCCTGTCACCGCGACGCGTGAAGCCCCTACTTCAACGCTTTTACACTTTCAGGTCGCCTCCCATGATTGTGATCAACGCACGCTTTCTTACTCAGGAACTACGTGGAGTACAACGCTTCGCTGAGCAGACGTGCCTAGCGCTTAAACACATTCGCAATGACGTTGTTTTCGTAGCACCGCATGGCATCAAGATGCACGAAAGCGCCAAGGCGCTGGACGTACAGTGTGTCGGCAGCCACAGCGGCCACGTTTGGGAACAACTCGACCTGCCAAGCTACCTGCGCCGACAAGGCAACCCGTTGTTGGTTTCACTGAGCAGCACCGCACCGCTGATGGTGCGCAACCAGATCGCGACTCACCACGACATCACCTACATACGCCATCCGGAAAGCTACACATGGGCGTTTCGCACGCTGTACCGGGTGATGACCCCGATCCTTCTGTCGAGGATCAAGGCATTACTCACTGTCAGCAGCTTTTCCAAGGGCGAAATTTCAGAGTTTTACAATTTCCCGGAAAACAAGATTTTCGTGGTACCGAACGCCGTCAGCGGGGCGTTTCAACCCGGTCCGCCCGCACGCGGCAAGAAGCAGGAGTACCTGCTGGCGGTGTCTTCGCCCAGTGCGCACAAGAATTTCAAACGGATGATCGAAGCGTTTCTGTCCTTGCGTCATCACGATGAGTTGCAGTTGCACATCGTTGGTGCCGCCAGCGAAATCTTTTCCGATCCAAGTTTGCAGCGGCTTGCCAGCAGTGATTCGCGTATTCGCTTCCTCGGTCGACTCAGCGACGCAGAACTCATCGCTCAGTATCAGGGCGCGACCGCGTTCATCTTCCCCTCGTTATACGAAGGGTTTGGTATTCCGCCGCTGGAAGCGCAAGCCTGTGGTTGCCCGGTGCTTGCTGCCAACGCAGCGTCGATTCCCGAAGTCCTGCAAGCCAGCGCCCTGTATTTCGACCCCGTGGACATCGAGCACATGGCCACCGCAATGGAGCGCGTATTGACCGACTTGCCTTTGCGTCAATCGTTGCGCCGTCGCGGCCTGAACAACGTGAGCCGATTTTCCTGGGAGGACTCTGCGCAGCGTGTCTCGCAACGCATTGACGCCCTGATCGGCAAAACCAAGCCACTGACCGTGCAGCAAACTGTCAGCGAAAACCTCTCTACCGAACCCACTTCCAGTAAGTCTTGAGCCCCGGTTACCGCGCTCCCCTGATCGCCTAAAAAACCGCCACGCCATGACTCATGACACTTGGGTCCTCCGCTGAGCGTGCGCCATAAATAAGGGAATCCCATGAAAATCGCTATCGTCCATGACTGGTTAGTCACCTATGCCGGCGCCGAACGCGTGTTGGCGGCATTGATAAAGGTTTGGCCTGAGGCTGACTTGTTCTCTGTCATCGACTTTCTAAGCGACCAGGACCGCGCCTATCTGGGCGGCAAAAAAGCCAAGACGACGTTTATCCAAAACCTGCCTAAAGCCAAAACCAGTTACCAGAAATACCTGCCACTGATGCCTCTGGCCATCGAGCAGTTGGATCTGTCGGGATACGACCTGATTATCTCCAGTAGCCATGCCGTGGCAAAAGGTGTTCTCTGCGGCCCGGACCAGTTGCACGTCAGTTATGTGCATTCACCCATCCGTTACGCGTGGGACTTACAGCACCAGTACTTACTGGAGGCCGGACTCAGCAGGGGTCTAAAAAGCAAAATTGCACGAATGATCCTCCACTACATCCGCATGTGGGATCAGCGTACCGCTGCCGGCGTTGACGATTTTATCGCCAACTCGTATTTCATCAGCGGGCGCATTTCCAAAGCCTATCGCCGTGAATCAACCGTGATTTACCCACCGGTGGACACCGAAGGTTTTACCCTGCAAGAAACCAAGCAGGAATACTACCTGACGGCTTCACGCATGGTGCCGTACAAGCGCATGCCGATGATCATCGAAGCCTTCGCCGCCATGCCGGACAAACGCCTGATCGTTATCGGTGAAGGTCCGGAGATGGACAAATGCCGAGCTATCGAGGCACCAAACGTGACGCTGCTGGGCTACCAGTCTTTCGCCGCGCTGCGTGAACACATGCGCAGTGCCAAGGCCTTCGTCTTCGCCGCTGAAGAAGATTTCGGCATCAGCCCGGTGGAAGCCCAAGCCTGCGGCACACCTGTGATCGCCTTTGGCAAAGGGGGCGTACTAGAAACCATCAATGGCCTGGATCAGGCCATACCAACTGGGGTTTTCTACTACGAGCAGACCGCGCAAGCGCTCATCGCGGCGGTTGATGAGTTTGAAGACGCCAAGCCGAGAATCAGCGCCCTGGCCTGCCGCGCCAATGCAGAACGTTTCTCTGCCGAACGTTTTGCAAAAGAAATCAAAAGCTTCGTCGACACCCGACTGGAGACGACCCGGACAGCTCACCGACGCCCTGTGCCCGCCCCCATGCCAACGCTGGTACCGGCGAAGTCAGCAACGGTCTCTGAGATCAGCGCGCGGGCAGTCCCACTAAAATCTGTGTGAAAGAGTACCGTCCATGAGCGCTCCTTTTCGCGGCATCTTACACGCCAACCACTCGCTGTTATCAGTCGCTCATCGCCTGCTTGATCTAACCGTTATCGTACTGTGCGGTTATTGGGTCAACCGTCTCGAAGGCAAGACTATGGGCGCAGAGCCGTGGCTGCTGATCATGCTCTCAGTGCTGGTCTTTCATTGGCTGAGCGAGTACCACCAACTGTACGGGTCTTGGCGCGGGGAACGCATCCTGCGCGAGCTGGGCAAGGTTTTCAATTACTGGGCCCTGACATTCGTCATCCTGTTGTCCGTGGACTATCTGTTGTTACACCACGCCAGTTTGCCGGACAACTGCCAAATGGCGTGGTACTCGTTGGTGTTAGGGGTGTTGTGTGGTTATCGCGTGCTGATTCGCAGCGTGCTGCAAGCCCTGAGACAGCACGGCTTCAACACCCGTCGCGTCGCGATTGTCGGCACCGGACAATGCGGTGAGCGCTTGGCCATGTCGATTGCCGGCGCACCCTGGATGGGCTTGAACCTACAGGGCTTTTACGACGAACACCCCCAACCAATAGACGTTTCGGCGATTGACCGCCGTGTAGAGGTACGCGGCGATCTTGAGCAACTGGTCGACGATGCCCGCGCCGGTGAAATCGACAAGATCTACGTCACCTCTTCACTGGCGGGAGAACGCCTGCGCGAGCTAGTGAAAAGCTTGAGCGACACCACCGCGTCAGTCTATTTGATTCCCGACATGTTCATGTTCGAACTGCTGCACGCACGCAGTGAAAGCATCAACGGCCTGACGAGCATCAGCATCTTCGACTCGCCCATGGACGGCGCCTGGCGCGTGGTCAAACGCGTGGAAGACATCGTGTTGTCCACAGTTATTCTGCTGATGATCGCCTTGCCCCTGATGCTGATTGCGATCGCCATCAAATGCACCTCCCCCGGCCCAGTACTGTTTCGGCAACGGCGTTATGGGCTGGATGGGCGATCGATAATGGTCTACAAATTTCGCAGCATGACCGTCCAGGAAAATGGCGACATCGTGCGCCAGGCCACCCGCAACGATGCTCGGGTAACGCCACTTGGAGCGTTTATGCGGCGCACCTCGCTGGACGAACTACCACAATTTTTTAACGTGCTGCGCGGTGACATGTCCATCGTCGGACCGCGCCCCCACGCGGTGGCGCACAACGAGCAATACCGCAAACAAGTCTCCGGTTACATGCTGCGGCACAAGGTTAAACCCGGCATTACCGGCTGGGCGCAAATCAATGGCTGGCGTGGCGAAACCGACACGCTGGACAAGATGCAGAAGCGCGTCGAATTCGACTTGGAATATATCGAGCATTGGTCAGTCTGGCTGGACATGAAAATTATCCTGCTGACCTTGTTCAAAGGCTTTCTGAACAAGAACGCTTTTTAACTCATTCAAAATTTCTTCGCACGGCTCGGCTCTATGTGGAGTGTGCCATGGCGTGGGCGTTGAAGTAGTACCGGTGTAGGAAAGGGATGCAAAGAAATCACTGCGGTGCGTCATGCACATTTGAAAGGAAAAATTCTATGAAGCGAACTCTAGCTGTTGTGCTGCTTTCCAGCCTTATTCTACAAGGCTGTGCATTTGCTCCCGGGCAGCACATGACTCCAGGTGAAGTAGAAGACAATGAACCGGGCGCTCCGAAGGTGACACTTGTTGCCATCACGACGGCCAGCGTATTGCAAAACAATAACTGGCACAAACCCAAGCCATTGCCGCCGGAGCTGCTGAACTACAAGACCCCCGAGTATTTGATCGGCCCAGGTGACACGTTATTGGTAACCGTATTTGAACACCCCGAG
>NZ_JAMFRV010000609.1 GCF_026224925.1 Pseudomonas sp.
CCCAAGCTCAGTGCTGCGGCACGGACTTTTTCCACCAGCTCCGGCGCCACCGTCGCAATGCCGCGTAACGCCCGGGAAGCAGTGATGGGTGAAACAGCAGCAAGACGGGCAACTTCATTGAGAGTTGGACGGCCAGTTGAGCGGGAACCAATACGTGTCATGCGCTGCCAATAACTCAGAGGGGTTGCCAAACGTGGCAAAGGGGCTCTAAGGTAGCGCTGTCTCGCAGAGCCTCGCAATGTTTTCCTCGCTACTTATTCTCATGAATAGGGTTACGAGCACTGTATGCAGCGCCTGACGATTGACCGATCAACCCAAAACAATGACAAGAACTGGAAGCAGCATGGCCAGGCTGTTACTCAAGCCGCCAAAGATAGCGCTGTCTCCAGCTGAGGTGATTATGAATACTGCTATTTCCGCCCTCGTGGTGATGGGTGTTTCCGGCTGCGGCAAAAGCGTAGTGGGTGCTGCTATTGCCGAACGTAGTGGCGGTCGCCTAATTGAAGGCGATGCCTTCCACCCGCCTGCCAACATCGAAAAGATGAGCGCTGGCATCCCCCTTAATGACCAAGACCGTGCCGGTTGGCTGACCCGATTGGGCCAGGAACTGGCAACTGCCGTGGAAAATGGGGAACTCCCGGTGCTGACCTGTTCGGCGCTTAAACACAGCTATCGTGAAACCTTGCGCCATGCCGTACCGGCGCTAGGCTTCGTGTTTCTTGAATTGACCAAGGAAGTTGCGATTGAACGGTGCGAACATCGTCCCGGTCATTTCATGCCTGCAAGCCTGGTCGACAGCCAGTTCGCAACCCTTGAGCCGCCTAACGGCGAACCCCTGACCCTTGCCGTTGACGCTACGCTGCCTATTGACACATTGGGCGAGCAAGCGACGGCCTGGTGGAAAGCCTCACGGCAGCCATAAAACCGACAAAAAAAACAAGACCACTGGAGAGGCACCCATGTTCGGCATGACCCAAGAGACGTACCTGCTCGTCGATGCACTGGTGACTATCATCGGCCTCGTGCTGTTGATCACCCGCTTTAAAGTCCACCCGTTTGTTGCGTTGACCATTGCTTCGGGCTTCCTTGGGTTGACCTCGGGCATGCCGGTAGACAAGGTTATGAAGTCGTTTCAAGACGGCTTTGGCGGCGTGCTCGGCTTCGTCGGCATCCTGTTGGCGCTGGGCACCATGCTCGGCAAGCTGATGGCTGACTCCGGCGGTGCGGATCAGATCGCGCAAACACTGGTTCGGGTGTTTGGCAAGAATCGCGTGCATTGGGCGATGATGTTTTCCGCGTTTCTGGTGGGCATCCCGTTGTTCTTCGAGATCGGCTTTGTGCTGCTGATTCCGTTGGTGTTCATCGTTGCGCGGCGCACCGGTCTGTCCATCGTCAAGATCGGTATTCCGTTGCTCGCTGGCCTTTCAGCAGTGCATGGTCTGGTGCCACCGCACCCAGGTCCGTTGCTGGCGATTGGCGTGTACAACGCTGATATTGGCAAAACCATTTTCTACGGACTGATCGTGGCATTGCCGACGGCAATGATCGCCGGCCCGATCTATGGCAAATGGATTTCCAAGTATGTGCCTGGAACGCCTAACCAAGAGTTGATGGACCAGATCGCGCAAGAATCGAAACATGACAACCTGCCGGGCTTCGGCATCACCGTGATAACGATCCTGTTGCCGGTGTTCCTGATGCTGCTGAAAACCCTGTCGGACATCGCCCTGCCGGATAACAGCCCTGTGCGCGTCTGGATGGACTTGATCGGTCACCCGATCACCGCCCTGCTGGCCGCGTTGCTTCTGGCGTTCTACACCTTCGGCGCGGCCCGCGGCTTCTCCCGTCAGGAAATTATGAAGCTGCTCGATCAGAGCCTGGCGCCAGTGGCTGCCATCGTAATGATCGTCGGTGCCGGCGGTGGTTTCAAACAAATGCTGGTGGCCAGCGGTGTCGGTGATGTGATCGGCCACATGGCCGTCCGTGCTGAAATCTCGCCGATCCTGCTGGCTTGGCTGGTGGCTGCGGTGGTGCGGATTGCCACTGGTTCTGCCACCGTAGCCACGATTACCGGTGCGGGCATTGTTGCGCCGGTAGTCGGAATGATCCCTGGGGTTAACCGCGAATTGCTGGTGCTGGCTACCGGTGCTGGCTCGTTGATTTTGTCTCACGTCAACGATGCTGGCTTCTGGCTGGTGAAGCAGTACTTCAACATGACCGTCGCTGAAACCTTTAAAACCTGGACCGCGATGGAGACCATTCTGTCGGTAGTCGGCCTGATCTTCATTCTGCTGCTGTCGCTAGTCGTCTGACGCCACTGCTTGATCGTGCCTGCGCCCTGCGGGCACGATCAATCCTGAATCACTTCAACCCGAGCCGCTTGCGCATGTCAGCCGTAATCGCTGGCCGGGGTCTGCAATACTCGGCCCACGGGCCTTCTTCCTGATCAGCCATGTTCATGGCCCCCCCTGCTCCGCCGCCATAGACCCTGCACTCAAGAGCGCAGGCCGGCCGGATTAGTTCAGCGCACCGCTACCCGCCCCGCTCTTCCTGCCAATTAGCTGACATTAAATGTAATAAGTGAAGGTCGAGGTTCAAAAAAAAGCCCGGAATGAGTAAACTGTCAGCACGCGAAACCACGACTTGATGGCATATAAAGCGTTCAAAGGAATTAAATTAGCCCTAATGACGTCTTACTGATAGACGCATTTGGACGTACTCGGCAACAATCACCCCGCACGGCACACGCCAGCCTCTTGATAGAGGCGCTTCAAGAGGCCATCAAGGAAAAGATTATGTTGATACTCACACGCAAAGTAGGCGAAAGCATAAACATTGGTGACGAGATCACCGTTACGATTCTCGGCGTTCAGGGCCTTCAGGTCCGGCTAGGTATCAACGCTCCGAAAAATGTTTCTGTGCATCGCGAAGAAATCTACAAACGCATTCAGGCCGAGATCGCTCCACAGCAAGATCCACAATGAATTCGTGACTGGGTAAAATCTTCTGAGCTATCTGACTCTGTGTCAGATGAGTCTACCGGCGTCTTAATGACGCCGTTTTTTTGTCCGTTTTTTATGCAAACAAGGATTTTCACCACCTGTTTGCCCGTGTTTTGCCACGCAATACCATTTGTCTGCCGCTTTCGCCAAGGAACACGGCGCAGCTCCCACGGTTTTGCGAGCCAAATTTTTCTGTTCGGATCAGTCCGCCAAGGTCAGGCGCTGGACGATTTTATCCTTCACCAGCAGCCGTTTTTCCTTGAGCTTCTTCAGTTTGTCATCGGTGACATTTCCCGATGACGGCGACTCGGCTTCAACCACCTCGGCGTCCACTGTGTCGTAGGAATCAAGCAACTGGCTGAGCCTGTCGTCTTTGCTTCTGAGGGCAGTAATTTCTTCCTTGGAGACGTTTAAATCCTTGAACAAATCGTGTTTGACCGGCATGTCTTCACCTCTCTTGAACGCGTGGCAGGTCGTAAGAATATAGACCACAACCCCATACTCCAGCAGATTGGCGCGAGAGGGAAGCCTGGCGCTTTCGCGGATCGGTCCTACCCCCGCAACCGCCGCGCCTCATACGCTTTGAGGCTGGTGTACACAAACCCCAAAACCGATAAGTCACCCGTTTCAAGTGCATTAGCATCACGACGCGCCACCAGATCGCCGAGCACATGTTCGACCTCGATAGCAGCACCCCGCTCGACATCGCGCAGCATAGAAGCGGTCATTTTTGAGCCCGGCAGGGTCAGCATTTTCACAAAGCGTTGATGCACCTCCGGGCGGATCGGGTAACCCGCTTTATCGGCAACGTGCGCGCACTCTTCCAACAATTTCAAAATCAGCGACTCGCCCCCGCCAACCAATACATCGCCGATGGCCGACCGCATGGAACCAGTGATGCCCGCGCCAGTGGCGATAAAACACCATTTCTCCCACATCTCTTGAAGAATATTCAGGCTCAGATTTGCCTCGAAACCAGCGCCGCTCAGAGCTTTCGCCACCCGCTGCACGCGCGCCGTTTTTTGGCCGTCCAGCTCACCAAAGGTCAGTTGATTGGTGTCATTGAGGTGAACAATCGTCCCCGAGGCGTCGCGATCCAGGGAAATCAGGCATTGGCCGCCCAGCACGTTAGCCTTGCTAAACCGGCTGGCCAAATGATCGAGATGGGCCATGCCGTTCAGCAGCGGCAAAATAGACGTGTTGGGGCCAACTGCAGCAGCGAAAGAATCCATCGCCGCGTCCAGGTCGTAGGCCTTGCAGCTCAACATAATGAGGTCGTAGGGGCCGCTCAGGTCCAGGCTTGCAACATGCGGCGGCGCAGGGTATTCGATGTTGCCCAAGGGGCTGCGCACCACCAAACCGTCGCGATCGAGCTCTTGGGCACGACCGGGTCTCACCAGAAACGTCACATCACGCGCAGCCTCCAGCAGCCGCCCGCCG
>NZ_JAMFRV010000610.1 GCF_026224925.1 Pseudomonas sp.
ATCGCGGGCGGCCAGGAAAACATGAGCCTGTCCAATTACGTGATGCCGGGCGCACGAACCGGTCTGCGTATGGGCCATAGCACGTTGGTCGACACCATGATCAGCGACGGTTTGTGGGATGCGTTCAACGATTACCACATGGGCATTACCGCCGAAAACCTGGCAGAAAAGTACGAAATAACTCGCGAAGCCCAAGACGCGTTCGCTGCCGCCTCACAACAGAAAGCCGTAGCAGCGATTGAAGCCGGGCGTTTTGTTGATGAAATCACACCCATTCTGATCCCTCAGCGCAAGGGTGACCCAGTATCGTTCGCCACTGACGAACAACCCCGCGCTGGCACTACAGCTGAATCGCTGGGCAAACTAAAACCAGCGTTCAAAAAAGACGGCACGGTCACGGCGGGCAACGCTTCTTCGCTGAATGACGGTGCTGCTGCGGTGATCCTGATGAGTGCTGCCAAAGCTGAAAAGCTCGGGCTGCCCGTACTCGCGCGGATTGCGGCCTATGCCAACGCAGGCGTCGACCCAGCAATCATGGGCATCGGCCCAGTCAGCGCCACCCGTCACTGCCTCGCCAAAGCCGGCTGGTCGATTGATCAGTTGGACCTGATCGAAGCCAACGAAGCCTTCGCGGCTCAGTCGCTGTCAGTGGCCAAGGAGTTGGGTTGGGACACCAACAAAGTCAACGTCAACGGCGGCGCCATTGCCTTAGGCCACCCGATTGGTGCATCAGGCTGCCGCGTGCTGGTGACCTTGCTGCACGAGATGATCAAGCGCGACGCCAAAAAAGGCTTGGCAACACTGTGCATCGGTGGTGGTCAGGGTGTAGCGCTGGCGTTGTCCCGCTGATAGCTGTGTAACGCGTTAAATTGATGTTGAACCGAAACCCGTTGGGAACGAACTTGTTCACGGAATGCCCCACCTCGGGTATGCCTGAGACACCGCGTCGCCTGCTTCGCGAACAAGTTCGCTCCCACATAAATTTCGGCACGGCACAGAATCTTCGTTACATGACCTCCTGTGGGAGTGAATTCATTCACGAATAGCTACAAGCGGCGCGCCTGACGCACCGCGCTGTCGCTTAACTGTTAAACTGCCGCGCCCATTTCCAACCCAAGGCGCTGTGCATGTCTTCCTTGAATCAGGCGCTTAGCGTCGCCCTCGATAACCGCCAATCATTGCTTGCCGAACTGCATGAACAAGGCACGGATTGTTATCGGCTGTTTCATGGCAGCCAAGAAGGTGCCAGCGGCCTGACCATCGACCGTTATGGCCCGCAACTGTTGGTGCAGAGTTTTCACACCGGGCTGGAACGCGATGCCCTGCTGGAACTGCATGCCACCGTCAACGCCCGCTTGGGCCTCGACACCCTGCTGGTTTATAACGACCGCTCCCAAGGTAATTCACGCATCGACCGCAATGACGCCGTCTACAAAGCCGATGACGCTGCGCTCAATGATCTGATCGGCCATGAGTGGGGCTTGAACTACCGAGTACGTGGACGCCACGCCGGGCAGGACCCGCTGTTGTTTCTAGACCTGCGCAACACCCGCGGTTGGATCAAACAACACAGCGCCGGCAAAACCGTGCTCAACCTGTTTTCCTATACCTGTGGCGTTGGCCTGAGCGCTGCTGCTGGGGGCGCGCGCGAAGTGTGCAACCTGGACTTCGCTGAGGGCAATTTGGCGGTCGGCCGTGAAAATGGTCTGCTGAACCCCGAACTGAAGCCCATGAAGTTCGTGCAATCCGATTACTTCCCGGCGATCCGTCAGTTGGCCGGGCTGCCCATCGCCCCACGTCGTGGCAACAAGCTGCCGGAATATGTGCGGCTGAACCAGCGGCAATATGATCTGGTGTTCCTTGATCCACCCGCCTGGGCTAAAAGCGCATTCGGCACCGTGGACCTACTCCGGGACTATCAAAGCCTGCTCAAGCCAGCAGTGCTGACCACCGCCACCAACGGCGTGCTGATTTGCTGCAACAACCTCGCAAAAGTAAGCATGGATGACTGGCGCGAACAGGTTTTGCGCTGCGCCACCAAGGCCGGGCGCCCTGTACGCGAATGGCAAATCATGACGCCGGGCAGCGACTTTCCTTCCATGGACAAGCAACCGCCCCTCAAAACGCTGATTTTGCAGTTTTAACTAAAGCGCAACTAAAGACGATTCCTACAAAAGACGAGGCTATTTCTTCGGAACCAGTTTCGCGTGCCATACTCAAAGCACCTCCGTATAGAGAGACGACGCCTCACATGTCCAAAGGATTGATACGCGCCATTGGCGCCTTGTTGACCGTCATTGCACTTTACAGCGTGCTGGGATTTCTGATTTTGCCCGGCATCGCGTTGCGCATCGTCAACCAACAACTGGCCAACTACTCCACGGTTCCGGCAAAGCTTGATCGTCTCGAGCTCAATCCGTTCAGCCTGGAAGTTACCTTGTGGGGCCTGAATATCGGCACGCCGGGTCAGGAGCAGGTCGGCTTCGAGCGGCTGTACGTCAACCTGCAACTCGACAGTCTTTGGACTCGCGCTTTGCACCTGACAGCGATCGAGCTGGATAAGCCCAAGAGTGAAGTCCTGTTTAGCAAAGACGGCACGCTGAACCTGACGCAGTTGTTCAAACTGCCGCCAAGCGAACCCGTTAAAGATCAGCCTGCCAGCAAACCGTTCCCGATACGTATCGACCAAATCAAGTTGGCCGATGGCTATGTCCATTTTCAAGATCAGCGGCCCAGCGAACCCATCGAGTTTTTGTACAACACGCTAAATTTCGAATTAAAAAACCTCAGTACGCTGCCTGAAGACAACGCCGACATGACCCTGGTCGCGGCAGGCCCCGACGGCGGACAGATCGATTGGGTCGGGCGTATCAGCCTGGTTCCGGTCACCTCTGAAGGCAAACTGAAAGTCACCGACGGCAAGATGAAAGCGTGGTGGCCCTATGTCCGGGACGCTCTGCCACTAGAGTTGAAAGACGGCGTTCTCAATTTCAGCACCGAGTACTCCCTCAGCCTTGCGAAAGGGACCGAGCTGAATCTAACCAATACGACGCTAAGCGTTGCCCCGCTGGCCATAGACACGCCTGACGGTCGGCCGCTGGTGCGCCTTGAACGGCTCGACGTCAGCGACACGTCTATAGACCTGGCCAAACAGTTGGTAACGGTTGGCAAGATCCGCAGCAATAAATTGGAAACCTGGGCGGCTCGCGAATCAGATGGTCAACTCGATTGGCAAAAACTGTTTGCCAGTCAGCCAAAAAAGCCAGCGCCCGCAGACGCCGTAAAAGCACCAGCCGCGGCCGCAGGCAATGCACAGGAAGTCGCCGCACAACCTGTAGCACCAAGCAAACCGTGGCAAGTGCTGTTGCAGGATGTACAGCTGCGTGACTATCAAGTCCATCTGGCTGACCGGGTTCCAAAAGAGCCGGTGGCGCTGGAAGTCGGTCCACTAAACGTGGACCTGCAAAATTTCGACAGCCTCAACAAGTCGCCCTTCAAACTTAAGCTCGACACCGGGCTGGGCAAACAAGGCCACATTACTGCTGCCGGCGAAGTCAACTTGAGCCCGGTCAGTGCCAAATTGCAGGTCAGCACCAAAGACGTCGACCTGCGCCTGGCACAATCCTATATCACCCCGTTTATCCGTCTTGAATTGCGCAGTGGCATGCTCGGCAGCGATTTGGCCGTCAACCTGAAAAGCACCGAACCCTTGGCGCTGAACATCACCGGCAAGGCGCAGGTCGACCAACTGCACACCCTTGACACCATTAAGCAGCGCGATTTTCTCAAGTGGCAGCAGTTGGCACTTGAAGGGCTGGATTTCGAACTGGGCGATCACCTGACGATTGCCAAGGTCAATCTGTTGCAACCTTACTCGCGCTTCATGATCAACGAGGACCGCACCACCAACATTGATGACCTGCTGATCAAACAACCGGCGGACGCCAGCAAACCGGCAGCCAAGGCGCAAACACCACAGACAAGCACGGTGGCTAAGGGCTCCAAGCCGATGGGTATCCGCATCGGTGAAGTGACCATCAATGACGGCTCGGCCAACTTTGCCGACTTCAGCCTCACGCCTAACTTCGCCACTGCGATTCAGCAGCTCAACGGTAAAATCGGCACCCTCGATAATCGTCAGCCGAAACCTGCCACTGTCGATATCAACGGCAAGGTCGACCGCTACGCGCCAGTGACAATCAAAGGCAGCCTCAATCCTTTTGATCCGCTGTCGAGTCTCGACATCGCCACCAGTTTTAAACGCGTGGAGCTGACTACACTGACGCCTTACTCGGGAAAATTTGCCGGTTATCGTATTCGTAAAGGCCGGCTAAACCTGGACCTGCATTACATGATCACCAAGGGCCAACTCAAGGCCGAAAACAAAGTGGTGGTCGAACAACTGCAACTGGGTGAAAAGGTCGACAGCCCGAATGCGGTGGATTTGCCGATTCGTCTGGCCATCGCCCTGCTCAAGGATACTGACGGCAAGATTTCGATTGAGCTGCCGATCTCTGGCGACCTCAATAGCCCACAATTCAGCGTCATGCCGATTGTCTGGCAAACCCTGCGTAACCTGGTATTGCGCGCAGCTCAGGCGCCGTTCAAGTTCATCGGTGGGTTAATCAGCGGCGGAGACTCTCAGGACCTCGGCACCGTGTCGTTTGCCCCTGGCGCGACCGATCTGAGCCCAGATGCCCAATCAGCGCTTAACAAGCTTTCTGCGGCCCTCAAAGAACGTCCAGCGTTACGCGTTGAGGTCGAAGGCACCAGCGCGGAAAGCAGTGATGGTCCATTGATTGCTCAACAGCGCCTTGAGCGCGAATATCAAAGTACCTACTACAAAATTCTTCAGCGGCGCGGAGACAAGGTTCCTGCGCAAGCCTCGCTACTGCAGGTGCCGGAAGACGAGAAGGCTCCGATGCTGGAAGGAATCTACCGCGACCGCTTGAAACAGCAGCCGCCAGCTGAGTGGGCCGATCAGGGCAAAGAAGACCGCGCGGCAAAAATGCGTGCCGCAGTCATCAAATCCTGGAGTTCGAACGCGGTGTTGTTGCGTCAACTGGGTCAAGCCCGCGCCAGCAGCATCAAGGACTATCTGGTCGACAAGGGCAAGCTGGCCGATGACCGGGTTTTCTTCATCGACGCCAGTTTGGGCAAGGCCGAAGCTGATGGTCGGGTGATCAGCCAACTGCATCTGGACAGCGAATAAACCATGCGCACGATGAGTCTGTTGTTTCTAATGGTGGCTGGATTGTCGAGTCAGGCGCAGGCTGACACCTTGCGCTGTGGCAGCCAGTTGATCAGCGCCGGGGACAGAGAGTTCGAAGTGCAGCAGAAGTGCGGCGAACCGGCCGCACGCAGCCTGATCGGTTACCTGCGCAGCCCTAACCGGCGTGAGGAGGTGGCCATCGAAGAGTGGATCTATGGCCCTAACAACGGCATGTATCAGTATTTGCGCTTCGAAGGTGGCCGACTGACACAAATCAACAGCAAGCGCGGCAGTTGATCCCGTCCCACCCCGCGTAATGTCTACGTCCCACAATAGAACAGGCCCCGACGCGAACGCCAGGGCCTGTAATGACCACATCCTTATGGTCTCGCATGAACCTTCAATCCATCAGCAGAGACCGTCCTTAGTTCTCCGCTGATGGGTAATCAATGGATCAGAGAGAGCGTTAAGGGGTTACTCAGACTTCAGGCCATCGGCCGAGACTGCTTTAACGCCTTTAATTTTCTTGGTGATAGCAACGGCTACCTTTTTCTGGGCATCAGTGATCGCTACGGTCGACGACAGGGAAACCACGCCTTGGTTGGTTTCTACCTTGATGTCAGTGCCTGGAATGCCTTTCTCAGTTACCAGATCCGATTTGACCTTGGTGGTGATCCAAGTGTCAGAAGTTGCGCCTTCTGCCTTAGTCATTTCGCCAGCAGCAACAACCATCGGTGCTTGAGTAGTTGTGGTTTCAGCGAAAGCCGAGTTAGCCATTGCGAAAGTCAAAGCAGTGGCAGCAGCGGCAGCAATAGCGAACTTATTCATATTCATACGAGTCACTCCTGTTTTTCTCAAAGTCTGCGCCAATGCCTCTGGCTGCAGGGTTACAGGTTATATCGCAAGCGCTGTGCCAACTCTTAAAAACGATAAATTACTTAAAAAACAATTAGTTACGCATCCGCTAAATATTACACCTCGTGCAGATTGCACGTTCGGCCTTAGACGCTACGTGCAGGATGCATGTTTTCGTAGCTGAATTATTGGCTGAAGCTGTAAGCCCTTAAAAGCGCACATAATTTAGCGCTGCTTTTGCGCGGATTGACCCATATCGGTGGCCATCAACACGACAGACACGCACAAACCCGATTGTGTTGCCTCGTCGGAACATGCCAACCGAACCTCTGCACCCATACGGTCTGCAATGGTCTTGACGATGGAAAGTCCCAGCCCCGATCCAACCTGATCACTTCCGAGGGTGCGATAGAAAGGGTCGAACACCCGCATCCTTTCTTCCTCCCGTATCCCCGGGCCCGAATCTTTTACGTGCAACTGCACTCGATGACTTTCAATGTCCACAGAAAGGTCGACCTTGCCGCCCTCTGGGGTGTAGCGAATGGCGTTGTCGACCAGATTCTTAATGATAGTAATCAGATCAAGCTCGTGGACCGACACCCATACATCCTGATCACCTTCGACACCAATATCGATATGCTTGGCCTCAGCCAGCGGTAGCAAATCTTCCAGAACACGACGATACAGCCCCAGCACGGAGACCGATGACCTTGCTAGATCCAGAGTAGCCTGCGCTTTGGCAAAGGTCAGCAGTTGATCCAACAGATGTCGGCTGCGCTCGATACCGCGCCGCAACATGACCAACCGCTCCTGCGCTTGCTCGGACATATGCACTTCAGCTAACCGCTCGGCTTGCAGCGACAAGGCCGTCAACGGCGTCCGAAGCTCATGTGCCGCATCAGCGACAAACCGGCGTTGCGTTTCCATTGATTGAGCGACCCGGTTTAGCAGCCTATTGATCGCCACCACAAATGGGCGAATCTCTACCGGAAGGTGGCTTTCCTTCACGGGGTGTAGCTCCTGCTCAGCACGCTGGTCAATTTCCGAAGACAGCGCGGCAATCGGTCGAAAAATCTTGCGCACCAGATCAGCCACAACCAGCAGCAGGATCGGCACCAAAATCAGCAGTGGCATCAAGGTGCGTAGAGCACTGTCACGGGCGATCTCATCACGGACGCTCGTCTCTTGGGACAAGGCAATTCGCTCTCCACTGGCCATTGTCCTGACGAGCACGCGGAATGCCTCACCGCTGACATCCAGCGTGTGCAGGCCATCAGACAGCGTGCTCGCCAGGGGCAGCGGTGCATCAGCGTCGTTACGCCGGGTTTTACTGCCATCTGCCAGGTATTGAACGATGACCCGGAACTCGGCATCTGCGTCTTGGGGGCGACTGTCCTTACTGATAGGCGTTATCGGGAGGTGATGACGGTCATAGATTGACGCAACTTGGCGCAAGACATCGTCTTGCAGTTCGTGGGCTTCATCGAACGCGGACATGAATGAAAAGATGCCCGCTGCGATGGCAACAATCAGAATCGCCAGTGACAAGGAAAAAGACAGCCGGAGCTGAATGGACTCACTCAAACGCTTTTTGAAACCATCCATCCAACCCCCCTGACGTTTTTGATAACGTCGCTCCCCAGTTTGCGACGCAGGGCATGGATCAAGAACTCCACCGCGTTGCTCTCGACCTCCTCACCCCAACCATAGATGCGGTCTTCAAGATCGCCGCGAGAAAGAATGGCACCCGGCCGCACTAACAGCGCTTGCAGCAAGGCGAACTCGCGGTTGGAGAGCTGAACCGGAGTACCGTTATTGACCACGGACTCACGTGTTGCCGGATCAAGCGACAGCGTGCCATTGCTGAGCAACGGAATCGCGCTGCCGCCCTTACGCCTAAGTACCGCACGCATGCGGGCAAGCAATTCTGCCATCTCGAACGGCTTGAGCACGTAGTCATCGGCGCCCCCGTCAAGGCCTTGCAGCCGATCATCGAGGCCATCGCGGGCGGTGATGATCAACAGCGGGACCGGATTGTCGCCGGCGCGAATCCTGCGCAGCACTTCCAGTCCATCCTTGCCGGGTAGCCCTAAGTCGAGCAGCACCAAATCGTAGTGTTGACTGGCAAGTGTCGCCAGCGCGGTGTGACCATTCTTCACCCAATCCGTCGCGTAGGACGAATCTTTCAAAGCGGCCTGAATGGTTTCTCCGATCATCACGTCGTCTTCGACCAGCAATACCCGCATACCCGCCTCTCTCGCTTGCTAAGAGGCTCGATAGTAGCGACCGCGAACCGTGGCGACTACTTCCCTTGGACTGAATCAAAGGTCTTCAGCAAATCGGTCATGGCCGCTTTGCAGTCGGTTGCACTCGGGGTATTGGCCCGCAGCGCCTCTAGTGAGCGATCAATGGCCTTATCAATCAAATGCCAATCGTCCGCTGCGCGAGGCTTCAGCCCAGCTTCCGCCGAATCCCAAGCGAGTTCTAAATCCTTGATTCGAATTTTGGCTGCGGGTAGGTCGCCCTTGTCGACGGTGGTTGCAACATCTGCGGCGATGGTGCGAAACGCTGACAAATCACCCAACTTGGATGGCGACTTAGCCGTGGCAACCGAGCTGGCCTGGGTTGATGACGATGTCGGTACAGCCCCTAGCTTGGATTTGTCGTCAGGTTTCGAGCACCCGGCGGCAAGGGTTAGCAAGGCAATGG
>NZ_JAMFRV010000611.1 GCF_026224925.1 Pseudomonas sp.
GAGGTCGCTGGCAACGTTGGAAAACAGCAGCGGATAAGAGCCGCACTCAACAATTCTGGCGGGGGATATTTCCCCTGCCAAAAACAACTCATCAAGGTTTCTCTGCGAGGCACTCAGGCGGCTGTTAACCAGAAATACTTGACCGTTGAAAGCGTTGAGGTTTTCTATGAGGCCCTGTTTTTCGCTGTAGATGAGCACCATCGGGTCTTTGAACAATGTCACCCGGTGAAAGCGTGCCGGTGAAAAACCGGCTCCGACAATAACGGCATCAAGCCTGCCGCTTTCCAGGTCATTCAGGAGTGATTGGGTATGACCAATACTGATGTCTACGTCCAGTCCCTGGGGGTTGCTGACAATCTTTTGCATGAGGCCGGGGCGGGTCAAGGTGAGGTTTTCGATAACACCCAAGCGCACATGGTTAAGTGCTTTTACTTTTCCCAGACTGGCTTTGGCGCGGGCTACTAGCTCAAGAATCTGGGTCGCATACACATACAGGTCTCGGCCTTGAGCGGTCATGATGATGCTGCGACCGGAGCGTTCGAATAGTTTGATACCGAGCCGGCTTTCCAGGGTCTTTATCCGAAAAGAAATGCTCGACTGAGCGCGATTGAGCCTGGCGGCGGCCTGGGTAACGCTCCCGTAATCTACTATCGCTTTGAAAGCATCGAGTTCGGCAATCTCCATAGCATGGTCCCTGCGATGTAGCGGGACGGTGCGTGTCCCTCCGGAATCATCCTACAAATACTGGCGAAACATCAACCTGGTTGACCTTGTAAATTTTGTAAATCTATTCAAACGGATGTATAAAAAATCGCTTCGACGAGCGGCAAAAAGGAGTTTCGGGAGCAGCGCATTCACAATGTGCTCACCGATCAGCGGGTGCTGACCTCGACACGTCTCTCACTTGCAGCGTTTAGCAGAAAACTGATCAGTGCGGTCAAGGGCAGTGCGCTGCCGGCGAACACGATCCACAACCAGCCACCCCGGTCATACAGGACACTGGCGATCGCTGAACCGAATGCACCGCCGATGAAGATGCTGGTCATGTACAGCGCATTCAGACGGCTGCGGCTGCTGGCATCCAGAGCGTAGACAGCACGTTGGCCGAGCACCATGTTCATTTGCACGCAGAAGTCCAGTACCACGCCGGTCACCGCCAGGCCAATCACGCTGTAGGCGGGATGGATAAGTGCGGGCAAGAAGCTCAGCGCAGCAAGAATCAATGCCCCCAAGCTGGAAATGTGTGTATGACCGGCGTCAGCCAGACGACCGCTCACGGGAGCGGCAATCGCGCCAATGGCACCGACCAACGCGAATATAGCAATCTGGGTTTGCGACAGACCGTGGTTGCGCGCCAGCTCCAATGGCACGGCGGTCCAGAACAAGCTGAACGTCGCGAACATCAAGCCTTGATACAGCGCGCGTTGACGCAGTACCGGCTGGGTGCTCAGCAACGTCCACAATGAACCGATCAATTGTCCGTAAGAAGCGCTGTGGCTGGGCTGGCGTTTCGGCATGGTGGTGGCGAGCACCACACTGATGATCACCATCACGACGGCGGCGGTACCAAACACTGCGCGCCAGCCGAAGTGGTCGGCGATCAGGCTGGACAGCGGCCGTGCCAGCAGAATACCCAGCAACAGCCCACCCATGATGCTGCCGACCACTCGACCGCGGGTTTGCTCGGGTGCAAGGTTAGCGGCCAGCGGAATCAGAATTTGCACGGATACTGAACTGAAACCTACCAGCAGTGAGGCCAGCAGGAACACATTCGGCTGTTGGCTGAACGCTGCGCCCAGCAGGCTGACTATCGACAGCAGCGCGGTCATGATCATTAGGCGGCGGTTTTCCAACAGATCGCCCAATGGCACCAGGAAGAATAAGCCAATGGCGTAACCGATCTGGGTCAATGACACGATCATGCTGGCCATGGTGCTGGACAGCCCGATGTCTGGCGCAATCAGTTCAATGATCGGTTGGGCGTAATAAAGGTTGCCAACGATAGCGCCACAGCAAAACGCGAACAGCGTCACCATGCCACGAGTCATGGTGGGGGCGTGGCTGGTTTGGGTCATGGTACTCATGAAAAATCTCGGTGAAGGGTGTCGCAGATTGGATAGCACGCAGGCTAATGGTTCTGCCTTGAAGTAAGAAGGGGCGTGAGGCTGATAGCTAATATTGCGCAAAAGAATAAAACCGGAATATATCGATTCTATGGGACCGAATTCATTCGGGAATGGCAACGGCACGGTCCATCAGGCATGCCGCGTCGACCGCTTCCCGAATGAATTCGGTCCCACAGGTTGAACTGCTTAAAAAGTCACGCACCACCCTCCAATTCAATATCCAACCGCTTCAACCTTGACGCCAATGTCGTCGGTTTTATCCCCAGCAGTTCAGCCGCACCGCCTTTGCCGAATAATTTGCCATTGCTCGCTTTGAGCGCGGCCTGCATGTTGCTGCGCTCCAGGTCACGCAGTTGCGCGTCGGTCATTATGGAGGAAGGCGAGAGCGGCGGGATAACGCTCTGGCTCCTTTTCGGCTCATCCGGCAGGTCCATGTTCAGGTCAGCACCATGGGAGGTGATCAGTGCGCGTTCGATCACGTTTTGCAGTTCGCGGATGTTGCCCGGCCACGAATAGTGCTGCAGGCGCTCGATATCACTGTTGCGCAGGCGGCGGCCGGGCATGTTCAGGCGCTGGCTGGTTTGCTTGAGGAAGTGTGCCGCCAGTTGCGGAATATCCATGGGCCGGTCGCGCAGGGCCGGGGACTGGATCGGGAACACGTTCAGGCGGAAATACAGGTCTTCACGAAAGCGCTTGGCCGTGACTTCCTGGCGCAAGTCGCGGTTGGTCGCGGCAATAATCCGCACATCGACTTTGCGTGTACGCTCCTCGCCGACCCGTTCGAACTGGCCTTCCTGCAACACCCGCAGCAGTTTGCTTTGCAGCTCCAGCGGGATTTCGCCGATCTCATCGAGAAACAACGTGCCGCCATCGGCCAGTTCGAAGCGTCCGACCCGATCCCGAACCGCTCCAGTGAACGCGCCACGGATGTGGCCGAAGAACTCGCTTTCAAACAGCTCCGTCGGAATCGCCGCGCAGTTGACCCGGATCAACGGGCTGGCGCTGCGACGGCTGGCTTGGTGGATGGCGCGGGCGATCAGCTCTTTACCGGTGCCGGACTCGCCATTGATCAACACACTGGCATCGGTAGGCGCGACCACATCGATCTGCTTGATGATCTTAAGAATCGGGTCGCTTTGGCCGACGATCTCGCGGAAGTTATGTTCGATGTGGATTTCTTCCTGCAAGTAGGCGTTTTGCTCTTCCAGGCGTTGCTTGAGGATATTGAGTTCTGCGAGGGCGCTTTGCAGCTGATTCTCGGTGTTACGCCGTTCGGTGATATCGCGAAACACCACCACGGCGCCAGCGATACGACCGTCGGAAATCACTGGAGTACTGGTGAATTCCACCGGAAAAACACTGCCATCACGGCGCCAAAATACTTCCTGGCGGCCTTCGTGAACCACACCGTCACGCACCGCTTTGTAGATCGGGCAGTCCTCCACCGGGTAATGACTGCCGTCGGCATGGCTGTGGTGATGAATGCGGTGGATGTTCTTGCCAATCATGTCTTGTGGTTCCCAGCCGAGCATACGGGCGCCCGCCGGGTTGACGAAGGTCGCCAGCCCGTCACTGTTGATGCTGTAGATACCGTCGCCTACCGAGCTGAGCAGCAATTGATTGTCGCGCTCAGACTCTTGAAACAGATTAAGGATGTTGCGCCACTCAATCAGCCCGCCGCGCATGGTGCGTTCGGTATGAGCCTGGTCGCGGTGGTACTTCTGTTGACTTAATTCGCGCAGCACCAGAATCAATTGCTGTTCGCCCCTGATTTGCAGGGTGGTGGCTGAGATTTCCAGCTCGATACGCTCGCCAGTTTTGCAATTGCAGCTCAGCTCCTCAGTCCAGCCCTGACCTTTGTCCAGTACCGCTTGGGTAAACACGATCAGGTCAGCCAGTTGATGACCGAACAGTTTGCTCACCGGCAGCGTTAATAACTCCTGACGCGGATAACCCAGCAGTTTGCACGCGGCGACGTTCAGATCGCCGAAGCGGTCGGCATATGGATTGAGCAGGGCGATGGCTTCGGCGCAATGCTCGAACACCATGTGCCGTGACGAATACGCCAGGTCGGTCCAGTTGCTCAAAGAGTCTGTCTCAGTGGTCATTGGTACGAAATCTCGTGATTTGTCGCTACGAATAATCGTAGTTCTACGTGAATGCGTGATCCGCCGATAGCATCAGATAGTCGATAAAAAGCCGGAAAATATTATCTTTATTAACTAAATCAAACAGTTAAACGGATAAGAAATTATTTTTATTTTCTGGCACGACGTTCGCTCTATGTCTTGCAACCCGGCAGCCAACTCAGGCCGCCGCTAAAAGCCGAAGAAACTGGAGAGCGACGACATGCCAACCGTGGATATTCCTCATTACAAAGACGGTGACTTTCTGGTCGATTACGAAGAAAAAGTCTTCGAAGACGTCAAAGCCGAGCCCGGCGAAAAAGTCCTGATTACCTTCCACACCATCGCTTTTGAAGGTTCCATTGGTTTGGTCAACATGCTTCAGGCCAAACGTCTGCTGCGCAAGGGTTTTGAAACCACAATCCTGCTTTATGGACCTGGCGTGCAACTCGGCGTGCAACGTGGGTTCCCGACCCTTGGCGCTGAAGCGTTCCCCGGCCACCTGGCCGTCAACAAACAACTCATCCAGTTCATGGAGGAGGGCGGCAAAGTCTATGCCTGCCGCTTTGCCTTGCAGGCCTTGTACGGCCAAACCGAAAAAGCGCTGATCGAAGGCATCCGTCCGATCAACCCACTGGACGTGATGGACCTTCGCCTGCTGATGCGCCGTGAAGGCGCAATGATCATCGATACCTGGACTGCGTAAGTACGGCTTCATCCGGCAACCAACCGGACCCTGTAGGCGCTGCCGAAGTCTGCGATAAGCCTGAACGGCCTGCTCATGATCGACCGCCGCAACCGCTTCGCGGTCGATCGCAGCCTTTGGCAGCTCCTACAGAATTTCGCTCAACTCAATCAGGACCCATCATGGCCATCATCAAAGCTGCCGCCGTCCAGATCAGCCCAGTGCTTTATAGCCGCGAAGGGACCGTGGACAAGGTCTGCCAGCAGATAATCGCCCTCGGTCAGCAAGGCGTGCAGTTTGCGGTTTTCCCGGAAACGGTGGTGCCTTACTACCCCTATTTCTCCTTCGTTCAGCCGCCTTTTGCGATGGGCAAGGAACACCTGAAGTTGTTGGAGCAATCGGTCAGCGTGCCGTCGGCTGCCACCTTGGCCATTGGCGAAGCCTGCAAGCAAGCGGGGATGGTGGTGTCTATCGGCGTCAATGAGCGCGATGGCGGCACGATCTACAACGCGCAACTGCTGTTCGATACCGACGGCAGCCTGATTCAACACCGGCGCAAAATCACCCCGACTTATCACGAACGGATGGTCTGGGGCCAAGGCGACGGCTCCGGTCTGCGTGCCATCGACAGCGCGGTAGGGCGCATCGGCTCGCTGGCTTGCTGGGAGCATTACAACCCTTTGGCCCGTTACGCCTTGATGGCCGACGGCGAACAGATTCATGCCGCGATGTTCCCCGGGTCGCTGGTGGGCGATATTTTTGCCGATCAAATCGAGGTCACGATTCGCCATCACGCGTTGGAGTCCGGTTGCTTCGTGGTCAATGCCACAGCATGGCTAGATGCCGATCAACAAGGCCAGATCATGCAGGACACCGGCTGCGGCATCGGCCCGATCTCGGGGGGCTGCTTTACCGCGATCGTTACCCCGGAAGGCAAATTGCTCGGCGACCCGCTGCGTTCCGGTGAAGGCGTTGTGATCGCCGACCTGGACATGGGGTTGATCGACAAGCGCAAACGGATGATGGATTCCGTCGGCCATTACAGCCGTCCAGAGCTGCTCAGCCTGTTGATCGACCGCACGCCCACCGCCCATGTGCATGAACGCGGCGCCCATCACCTCGCCGTCGCTTCTACCGAGGAGCTTGATCATGCAAACCAATGAATTACTGGCTGAACTGCAATGCCACGGCGTACGTTGGCCGGCTGCGCAAAATGGTTTGTCGCGACAAGGCGGGGCAGGGCCCTCGGACCACAAGGCGCTGAGTTTCGGCAGCCGGACCATGATGGTGCCGATCCTCAACCAAGCCTCACAAGATTCGCCGTACCAGGCGCAACCCACCGCGGACGGCAGCCAGGCACTGATCTTTCGTGAAGGCTTGCAGGTCGGCCTGGTGCAAATGCCCGGTGTGCCGAAATTCTACGGACTAAGCACCGCTGACGGCATCCCGTACTGGAAAATTGCCACGTTGCACAGCAGCGACGTACTTGCCACCACGGTGTTGCAGCACTGCATTCGCTTCAATGATCGCGGCACCTCGTGCCAGTTTTGCGCCATCGGCCAATCACTGGCAGCGGGCAAAACCATCGCCCGTAAACGCCCGCAGCAACTGGCTGAAGTCGCCAAGGCGGCGGTTGAGTTGGACGGCGTCAAGCACATGGTGATGACCACCGGCACCCCGCAAACCGCCGACCGTGGCGCCGCGATTTTGTGTGAATCCGCAGCCGCGGTCACTGCTGCGGTTGACCTGCCCATTCAGGCGCAATGTGAACCACCGGACGATGATCGCTGGTTTCAGCGGCTCGCCGACAGCGGCGTAGTTTCGTTGGGCATGCACCTGGAAGCGGTCACCGACGAAGTACGTCAGCGGATCATGCCGGGCAAAGCCGAAGTGCCGCTGAGCCGTTATTTCGAAGCGTTTAGCGCAGCGGTAGAGGTGTTTGGTCGCGGGCAAGTCAGCACCTACATCCTCGCGGGCCTGGGCGACAGCGAAGCGGCAATTACCGAGATGAGCGAGCGTCTTTGTGCCCTGGGCGTGTACCCGTTCGTGGTGCCATTTGTGCCCATCGACGGCACGCCCTTGGCCAATCACCCCAAACCCGACAGCGCGATGATGGCGCGACTGTACCCGCAGATCGGCGCCAGCTTACGCCGCTACGGCTTGCATTCCGACCAGATCAACGCCGGTTGCGCCAAATGCGGCGCGTGCTCGGCACTGAAAAGCTACGAGTAATAAACATATGGCAATTGTAGGAGCGCGCTTGCCCGCGATCGCTCTGGGGTCGCGCTCGACCGCAGCAGTCGTAAAACCGGGCAGCTCGGTTCTTCCAGTTGGAGCTGGGTTGGACAGTTGGGACCGCTTCGCGGGCCATCGCGGGCAAGCGCGCTCCTACAAATTAATAGTTTAAATCAGTCGGTTATGCGTTATTTGAGAGGAGCATCATCTTATGCAGAACCTCGCCTTTGCTTTGGTCGACAGCACCTTTGAGCCGTTTCGTGCGGGCGAGCTGCTGATTAAACCTGCGACGGAAACCTGGGAAAAACAGGCCTATTTCGCCCTGCGTCGTTCGGTGTTCTCTGATGAGCAGCAACTGCTGGCGCAAGACAAAGACGGCCACGACTTCCAGGCGATTGCCATCGTTGCCTTGGCCGGCAGTTGCGGAATGGCCGATCAGGTGGTCGGCGCCGTGCGTATTTATCAGCCGCAGCCGGGCCTTTGGTTTGGTGGTCGGTTGTGTGTAGCGCAAGCGTATCGGCGCCACAGCATGATCGGCAAGGCGCTGGTCAACGAAGCGGTGTCACGGGCCAAAGAGCTGGGCTGTGAGGTGTTTCGAGCCACGGTCCAGGCGCCTAATGAGCTGTATTTCCATGGCCTGCATTGGCAAACCCTTGAGCATCTGCAACTGCTCGACCAGCCGCATTGTTTGATGCAGGCGGACCTGTCGAGCTACCCATTGATGCCGCGCCAAGTGTCGTTGCGTCCGCTGAAGGTGGCTCGCCATGACTGACACTCTCGATTTGTCGGCGCTGCTCGACAGCTTGCGCACCACCCCGGCCATGTTATCCAAGCAGGCGATTCAGCAGCCCGCCGAGGCGATGCGTGACGCTACTCGCAGCCTTACTCGTGAGCAGCTTTATGCGTTACCCGGTGATGACACCGCGGCGATTGCCTGCGGCGATCATTTCCAGTTGTTGGCCATTGAAGGCATGTTGCCGGGCTTCGTTCAGGCGGCGCCATGGTTTGCCGGTTGGTCGGCGGTCATGGCCAACGTCAGCGACATCACCGCCATGGGCGGCCGCGCAACAGCCGTGGTCAACGCCTATTGGCATCACGAACAAGACGCTGCAAAACAGCTGCTGGCCGGTATCCGTGCGGCCTGTGACGCTTACGGGTTGCTGCTGGCCGGCGGTCACACCAGCCTCGCCACCGGTAACCCGACTGCGTTGGCGGTGGCGATTACCGGCATCGCGCATAAATTGCTGTCGACCTTGCATGTCGCACCCGGTCAGGTACTGGCCATGGCCGTGGACCTTGAAGGCGACTGGCATGCCGACAGCACCTACTGGAAAGCTTTCGAAGGCGTACCCGCCGAGCGCCTGCGCAGCAAACTAGAAGTGTTGCCGCGCTTGGCAGAAGCCGAGCTGTTGCACGCTGCCAAAGACATCAGCAACGCCGGGGTGTTGGGCAGTTTGTTGATGCTGCTGGAAACCACCGGCTGCGGCGCAACCATCGACCTCAACGCATTGCCTTGCCCTGAAGGCGCCGACTTCAGCCGCTGGCTGCAAGTATTCCCCAGCTACGGCTTTCTCATGACCCTGGATGAAAGCGACTGGCCTCACGTCCAGGCCGCCTTCGCCTTTGAAGGCTTGCGCTGCGAGCGTATCGGCCACGTCAACGCCAGCGGTTCGCTGGACGTGCAAGCGGGTGAACAGCGCAGCACCTTCTGGAACCTGCGCGAGCAGGCGTTCACCGGCTTCAGTTACCCCAATCACGACCTGTCCCCTTTAAAACTCAATCAACAGGAGCATTGATATGCCCGCCGTTAATTTCAGAGTCCGCTGGCCCAATGGCAAGGAAGCCGCCGGTTACTCGCCGTCGACGATTATTTATGAGCATTTGCAGGAAGGTGCCAGCTACCCGCTGCCGGACTTTTTGAAGCGCCTTGATCGCGCTTTGAACGAGGCGTCGGAGCGGGTCAAGCAAGTCAAAGGCTTCTATTGCAGCTCGGCGATGGACACCTTGAGTTCACTCAAAGGCCAGGCCAGCGTGCTCGATGCACTGCATTACGACACCGGGCAGGTTGAAGTGCTCAGCATGCGCACCGAAGGCGGCGGCCGGGTTACCGGCGCGGGCTGGAGTTCGTTCTGACTCACCTGTTTATTCCTTTTAATTTTATCGCGTCTCAGCAGCGGAGAACCCTCATGGTCCACCTCACTTCAGTCAAACCTCCCCATCACCACGTGATTGTCGTCGGCGGTGGCCAAGCCGGGTTGTCTGCCAGCTATTACTTGCAACAGCAGGGCATCGACCATTTGCTACTGGAAAAACACGGCCTGACTCACACCTGGCGCAACAACCGTTGGGATGCGTTCAGCCTGGTGACACCCAACTGGCAATGTGCGCTGCCGGGTTACACCTACAGCGACGAATTCAGGGGGGCAGATCCCCACGGTTTCATGAAGAAGGATGAGATCAACCTGTACTTGAGCGGGTTCGTGCAGTCGGTCAAAGCACCTGCTTTGGAGAACGTCACTGTGCAGCGCGTAGTGCCTCGAGCCAGTGGCGGTTATGAGGTGCATACGTCCCAGGGCGAGTTCAGCGCCGATCAAGTCATCGTTGCCTCCGGTGGTTATCACACGCCCATTATTCCGCGTTTAGCCGAGCGGTTGCCGACGGACATTCAACAGATTCACTCCGAGCAATACCGCAATCCGCAGGCGTTGCCAGCGGGTAATGTGCTGGTGGTGGGTTCGGGGCAATCGGGTGCGCAGATCGCCGAAGATTTGCACCTCGCCGGGCGCCAGGTCTATCTGGCAGTCGGTGATGCACCGCGCTGCGCACGTTTTTATCGCGGTAAAGATGTCGTCGATTGGCTGGCAGAAATGGGCTACTACGACATCGGCGTGGATACCCATCCGCTGCGTGAAGGCGTGCGCGACAACACCAACCATTACGTCACCGGCCGCGACGGCGGACGTGACATTGACCTGCGCAAATTTGCCAGCGAAGGCATGCAATTGTTTGGGCGGATGGAGGGGCTAGAGGGCAGTCGATTGCAGTTCTCCGACAACTTGGCTACCAGCCTGGACAGCGCCGATGCGGTGTATAACCGGATCAATAGCTCCATCGACAGCTATATCGAAAAGAACGCCATCGAGGCCCCGGTCGGCGAGCGTTATGCCCCGGTCTGGAGCCCTGAGCAAGAACGCAACGGGTTAGACCTGCACGCAGAGGGCATCACCAGCATTATTTGGTGCATTGGTTTCACGCCAGACTTCACATGGGTCGAAGCGCCGGTGTTTAACGGTCGTGGTCATCCCGGACATGAACGCGGCGTCACCGCACAGCCCGGGTTGTATTTCCTTGGCCTGCCATGGTTATACACCTGGGGCTCTGGCCGCTTCTCCGGCGTAGCGCGGGATGCGCAGTACGTGGTGGAGCACATCGCCGGGGTGACGGGAAAAAAGGTTGAAGCGCGTCATTCCATGGTGAGGTAGTCATTCGCAAACCCTGTGGGACCGAATTCATTCGGGAATGGCAACGGCACGGTCCATCAGGCAGACCGCGTCGACCGCTTCCCGAATGAATTCGGTCCCACGTCTTGAGGAATGCGGTGCACCTGATAACCCACTTGACGAGACTTTGTTACAGGAGAATACTGGCTTCAATATTCATCTATATGACTAGATAACTATAAAAATGAATCAACTCTCCAGTGACGTCCGTTTGCCTCTATACCAGCGCCTGCGTGATCAATTGGCGCAGCAGATTGCCAATAACCGTTGGCGGCCGGGGGAGGCGATACCTACCGAGGCGGTGTTGTCCGCCGAATACTGCCTGTCCACCGGCACGGTACGCAAAGCCATCGACATGCTGGTCAAAGACAACATTCTTGAGCGCCAACAAGGGCGTGGCACCTTCATTCGCCGCCCACAATTTCAGTCTTCGCTGTTTCGATTTTTCCGCTTTCAAACTGCCGCCGGTGAGCGTCAGGTCCCTGAAAGCCGGATCCTTTCCATAGAACCCATGACGGCGCCATCGGCTGTTGCCCAAGCGTTAAGCCTGGCACCAGAGTCGCCGGTGATTCGCTTGATGCGCGTGCGTTTACTCGATGCACAGCCGGTCTTGGCCGAAGAAATCTGGCTGCCGCGAATTCAATTTCAGGCGTTGCTGGACCTCGATCTCGATCAGCAAGGGCCGTTGCTGTACCCCATCTACGAAGAATTTTGCGGCCAGGTTATCGCCTATGCCGAGGAAACCCTGACCGCCGATTTAGTCAGCGAAGTTCATGCCCGACTGCTGCAAATTCCAGTCAACAGCCCGGTTGTAGTCATTGAGAGATTGGCGCGTAACTACGCCGGCCAACCCCTGGAATGGCGCCGCTCGCGGGGGCATGCCAGTCATTTCCGCTACAGCGTCGAAATCCGCTGAACCCTCCGTAAACCGTCGCTGACAGCACCGAATTCGACTGCCGCACGCACACCCTAATAAGGACAAGAATCATGTTTAAGTGGTATCGCGAAATCACCTCTCGGGAACGCAAAACCTTCTGGGCCTGCTTCGGCGGATGGTCGCTGGACGCCTTGGAAGTGCAGATGTTTGGCCTGGCGATCCCGGCGCTGATCGCCGCGTTTGCCTTGTCCAAAGGGGATGCAGGTTTGATCAGCGGCGTAACCCTTATCACCTCGGCGCTGGGCGGCTGGATCGGCGGCACACTCTCCGATCGCTACGGCCGGGTGCGTACCCTGCAGTGGATGATCCTGTGGTTTTCGATATTCACCTGCCTCTCGGCCTTCGTCACCGGCTTCAATCAACTGCTGATCGTCAAGGCGCTGCAAGGCTTTGGTATCGGTGGCGAATGGGCGGCGGGCGCGGTGCTGATGGCGGAAACCATCCAGCCTAAATACCGCGGCAAAGTCATGGGCACCGTACAAAGTGCTTGGGCGGTGGGTTGGGGCGTGGCCGTCGGTACGTTTGCGCTGATCTATTCGTTTGTGCCGGAGGCCATGGCATGGCGTGTGATGTTCCTGGTGGGTCTGCTGCCTGCGCTGTCGATCATCTGGGTGCGTCGCAACGTTGAGGAGCCGGACAGCTTTCAGCGTCAGCAAAAAGAACAGACCAAACCCCTGAGTTTTTTCAAATCCATGGCCGGGATTTTTCGTCCGCAATTGCTTCGGGTGACCTTGCTCGGTGGGTTGCTGGGCCTCGGCGCCCATGGCGGTTACCACGCGGTCATGACCTGGCTGCCGACCTTTCTGAAAACTGAGCGCAATTTGTCGGTGCTCAGCTCGGGCGGGTACCTGGCGGTGATCATCGTGGCGTTCTGGTGTGGATGCGTGGTCAGCGGTTTGTTGATCGACAAAATTGGCCGTCGTAAAAACATCATTCTGTTTGCGTTGTGCTGTGTAGTGACGGTACAGGCTTACCTGTTCTTGCCGCTGACCAACACGCAGATGCTGTTCCTCGGGTTTCCGCTGGGCTTCTTCGCGGCCGGCATTTCGGCGAGCCTGGGTGCACTGTTCAACGAGTTGTACCCCGCGGATGTCCGCGGCGCGGGTGTAGGGTTTTGCTACAACTTCGGTCGCGTGGTGTCGTCAGTGTTCCCGTTCATGGTGGGCCACATGAGCGAGTCGATGTCGCTGGGCTCGGCGATTGGTATCGACGCCGGGATTGCTTACGGTGTAGCGGTGATTGCCGCGATGTTGCTGCCGGAAACCCGTGGTCGGTCGTTGGAAGCAACGGCTGCAGCGACCGAGGCGACCCTGAATAAACCTGAAGCCGCCCGTGCTTGATTCTGTCCTTTAAAAGCGCGGCGACTTAAGCCGCGCTCAATTTCTAGATGAGTTCCATGCCTGATAATCGTGTGTCCGAAAGCTCAACCCCAATCCTCGGTATCGACGCCCACGCGCACGTCTTCAGTCGCTCGCTGGCACTGACGTCGGCGCGTCGCTACAGCCCGGATTATGACGCCACGCTGGACCAGTACTTGACGCATCTACGTGCAAACGGGCTGAGCCATGGCGTGTTGGTGCAGCCAAGTTTTCTCGGCACGGATAATCACTACCTGTTGGCGGCCTTGCAGCAAGCGCCTAAACACCTGCGCGGTGTGGCAGTTGTCGACCCCGACATCAGCCGCGAGACGTTGGAGGACATGGCAGTGCAGGGCATCGTTGGCATTCGCTTGAACCTCATGGGGCAGGCGTTGCCAGACCTTGGCGATGCTAAATGGAAGCGTTTGCTGACGCAGGTTGCAACCTTGGGCTGGCACGTCGAACTGCACCGTGACGTGGAAGATTTACCCACGTTGATCAGTGCACTGATGGCCTATGACTGCAAGATCGTTATCGACCATTTCGGCCGTCCCGATGCGTTGTTGGGTATTGAACAACCGGCGTTCGCGCAGTTGCTGGAGCTGGGATTAAGCGGGCGGGTGTGGCTGAAGGTTTCCGGTATTTACCGGTTGGGCGGCGACAGTGAACAGAACATGACCTTCGCCCGAGAAGCCATGCCATTGCTGATTCAAGCGTTCGGTAAAAAGCGTTTGGTATGGGGCAGCGACTGGCCGCACACCCAGTTTGAAAGCCAGATGAACTATACAACCGCGGTTGAGCAACTGAGGCAATTGGGGTGTTCGGCGGAAGTCGAACACGCCCTGTTGGTGGACGCGCCTCAGGTGCTGTTTGGGTTTACTGCGTGAAACGTCCGTGTATGTTTGGGCCTCTTCGCGAATAAATTCGTTCCCACAGGGGGAATACAATCCAACTGTAGGAGCGAACTTGTTCGCGAAGGCGTCAGACCGGACACATCAGTCCCGGGCCAAATCACTCGGTCTTCCAACCACCCCCCAGCGCAGTCATCAACCCAACATTGGCCAACAAACGGTTGGTGTCTAGCGCCTGCAAGCGTCGCTGTGCCTGCAAGGCAGTCGTCTGCGCGGTCACTACGTTGAGGTAATTCACCGCACCGGCTTGATAGCTGTCGGTGGCGATGTGTTCGGCACTTTGCGCCGCATCCACCGCCGCTTGCTCATCAACGGCTTCCTGCTGCAAATCGCGTAACTGACCGAGGTTGTCTTCGACTTCACGCACGGCTCGTAGCACTTGGCTGCGGTAGTGCGCCGAGGCTTCTTCGAACTCGGCCTTGGCTTGACGATCATTGGCGCTGCGGCGTCCACCGTCGAAAATCGGCAGGTTGATCAGCGGACCCAACGCCCAATAGCGGTTGGCAGCAGACAACAGGTTACCGCTGCCTTGGGTCTGCCCACCGAGCAACCCGGTCAGGCTGAAGTCCGGGTACCACGCGGCGCGGGCGACACCGATATTCGCGTTAGCGGCGAACACCCGACGCTCGGCGGCAGCCACATCCGGACGCCGTTGCAATAAGGTGCTTGGCAGGGTCTCGGGGGTAGGCGGCAACACCAGCGGTTGTGGCTCATTTGCCACCCGGAAGTTGCTAGGCAGCACGCCGACCAGTTCGGCAATCGCATGTTCGCTGAGGTTGCGTTGCGCGCGGACATCGTCGAGGTCTGCCTGGGCTTCAGCCAATTGGCTTTGGGCGCGGGTCAGGTCGAGTTCTGAGGCGATCTGGCCCTGATAACGGTCGCGGGTCAATTGCAGCGCCTGGCCGTAATCGTCCAGCGAATGGCCAAGAATAGTGCTCTGTGCGTCGAGACCACGCAGTTGTACGTACAGCGTCGCTAGTTGGCGTTGCAGGCTCAGCCGCGCTACCGCCAAGTCATCGGCGGAGGCGACAGCCTGAGCATCACCGGCCGCGACTTGATTACGAATCCGGCCCCAGAAGTCTGGGTCGAAACTCAAGCTAAAGCCTATGGTGTTGCTGTTATAGACCGCAGGTTGAGTGTCACCACGTAACGGCCGATTGTCCGACTGACGTTGGCGCATGGGCTGCGCGCTGGCGCTGATCTGTGGAAATAACCCAGCATGTAATTGACTGGCAAACGCCTGCGCGCCGTCGAAATGCGCAAGGGCTGCTGCCAGGTCCGGGTTGGCCTTGAGCAACTGCTGCTGCAAGTCGTTCAGGCGCGGGTCGTTATAGACCTGCCACCACTGCGGCTCCACTTGGTCCGCCGGTTGTGCCGTGTGCCACGGGCCGTCGCTAGTCTGCTCGCGATAATGATCGGGCAATTTAATCGGCGGAGTTTTATAGGTCGGCGCCAATGAGCAGCCCTGCAAGGTCAACCCCAACGCCACTGCCAACGTCAACAAACGGACGCTGCGATCAAGCCTTGGGCGCATGGGCAACTCCTGCTTGAGCCAATTGCACAGGATCGTTTTCGCGCAGGGAGTCCGGCGGGTTATCCACCACGTGATCGGCAGCGGTCAGGCCCTGATCGATGACCAGACGGTCGCCCAAATCCAGACCGATATGAATGTCACGCAGGTGCACATGGTTGGCGCTGTCCAGCACCGCGACCTGCGTGCCTTGAGCCCGGAAGATCAATGCACTGGCGGGAATGCTCACGCCATGAGTGTCGGCGGCGACTTTGATAGTGGCCTCGGCGTAGTCCCCAGGCAGCAATGCACCGTCTGGATTGTCCGCCACAAATTGCGCCAGAAGCGTGCCGGAACGCGGATCGACAGCGGTGGAGTCGCCCAGCAAGCGCGCACTGAAATGCTCTCCGGGATGTTCCGGCACCGTCAGCTCAACCTGCATGCCAGGATGAATAACGCTGGCGTAGTTTTGGGGAATCGGCACGTACAGACGCAAGCGCCGGGTATCCGCGATATTGAACAGCGCGACGTCGCCGGCGGTGTCGGCCTTGATCAACTGACCAATGTCGGTGTTGCGCGCGGTAATGGTTCCAGCGAACGGTGCACGAATGGTTTTGTACGCTTCAAGGTCCGACAGCCGTGCTTTATCGGCGGCAGCGGCTTGCATGTCAGCTTTGGCTGCGGCGGCGTTGGAGATTTTCTCGTCCACCTCCTGGCGCGATACTGAATGCGTCGCCAGCAGATTCTGCCAGCGGGTGGCGGTGGTTTGCGCCAGGCGCGCATTGGCTTGTTGTTGCGCCAGGTGCGCGTGGGTCTGGGCCATTTGTTGATCCAGTTCCGGGCTGTCGATTTCCGCCAGTACTTGTCCGGCCTGGACTTGGGCGCCGATGTCGGTTTTCCAGTCTTTCAAATAACCGCTGACCCGGGCATTGATCGGCGCTTTGCTCCACGCCTCCAAGTGCGCAGGCAAATGCAACGTGTCACCTTCGGCGTTTTGCGTCGGCTGGAACAAGTTAACCACCGGCATGGCTTGGGCGTTAGTCCAACTGACCACGGATTTTTCATGGCGGGTGCGGGCGGCTAGGCCGTTGGCGACCAGCAGCGCTGCCAGGGTCAGCCCACCGATACCCACCAGCATCAGGCGTTTGCGTGAAGGGGTGTGTTCAGACGACATGGGGCAATTCTCCAACAACAGCACGAGGGGTTGAGCGACGGTGTACCAGGCTGAAAACCACCGGTACGAACAGCAGGGTGGCGGTAGTGGCCAAAATCAGGCCGCCGATTACGGCCCGACCGAGGGGCGCATTCTGTTCTTCGGACAATGCCAAAGGCAGCATGCCGATGATCATCGCCAGCGCAGTCATGCACACCGGACGAAAGCGCGTGTATCCGGCTTCCAGCGCGGCAAGGAAGGCATCGCCGTGTACCGCCAGACGTTCTCGACAGAAACTCACCACTAGAATCGAGTTGGCGGTTGCCACGCCCATACAGAGGATGGCCCCGGTGAGCGCCGGGACCGACAGTGACGTATTGCTCAGGAATAGCATCCAGACAATGCCGGCGAGTGCCGCTGGCAGCCCGGTGATGATTACGAACGGATCGACCCAGGACTGGAAGTTGACCACGATCAGCAAGTAGATCAGCACCACCGCGCCCAGCAGCCCAAGGCTCAGGCCGTTGAAGGCTTCATGCAGGGCGTCGATTTGCCCATGCAGGCTGACCGTTGCGCCTTTAGGCCGCAGGTTCGCTGCACCGTCGATGACTTTCTGCACGTCTTTGGCCACGCCGCCGAGGTCACGGCCCTGAATGCTGGCGAAGATATCCAGCGTCGGCTGAATGTTGTAGTGAGTCACCACCGCCGGGCTTTCTACGCGCTTGATGGTTGCCAAGCCACCGAGTATTTGCGACTGACCATTGCTACCGGTAATCGGTAATGCTTCCAAGGTTGGCAAGCTGTCGAGCCGGTATTGCGGCGTTGCGCCAACCACTGAATACGACACGCCGTTTTTCGGGTTAAGCCAGTAGGTCGGCGCCACTTGCGAGGTGCCGGCCAGCGACGCGCCGAGACTGGTGGTGACGTCATGCTCCGTGATGCCCAATTGTTTGGCCCGCAGCCTGTCGACGTTGACTTGTAACGACGGGTAGCCGGCGGACTGCTGGAGGCGTAAATCAGCGATGCCCGGTACGTGCTCCAGTCGCCGCTGCAGCTCAATCGCATAGGCACGGTTAGCCTCGGCGTTAGGGCCGGACACTTTGACGTCCATGGGTGCAGGGGCCCCGAAGTTAAGGATCTGGCTGGTGATGTCGGCGGGCATAAAGGCGAAGTGACTGCCGGGGAAGCTCTCTGGCAGCACTTCACGCAAGCGTTTGACATAGTCAGCAGTGGGCGCATGGCCGGGCTTCAACGACACCGAAATGTCGCCGTCTTGCGGTCCGACGGTGCCGCTGCTGCTGTAGGCCATGTCGATGCCGCTTAGGGCGATGCCGATGTTGTCGACCACCGTATCCACTTGATCAGCCGGAATGATTTCGCGGATACGCTGTTCGATGCGGTCGAAGGCGGCAGCACTTTCCTCAATCCGTGTGCCCAGCGGCAGGCGCACATGCAGCGAGAGGGCGCCAGCGTCGGTGGCCGGAAAGAAGTCCTGACCCAGACTCGGTAACAAGGCAAAGCTGGCCAGTACGCACGCAAGAAAGCCGAATAAAAACGGCTTGCGGTGCTTCAACGCCAGGCCCAGCAAGCCGTGATACACATCACGAATTGCCGAGAAGCCGCGCTCAAATCCTTGTTGGAAATTCAACAGCCCTTGCAGCAAAAAGTGCCGTGGAGGTCTGTGCTGGTCACCTTCGTGGTGATTGATGAACCCGTCTTCCGGATGATGGCCCGGACCAGTTTCGACCACGTGGGGCTTGAGCAAAAACATCGCCAGGGTTGGCACCAGGGTGCGCGACAGCAAAAACGAACTGGCCATGGCGAAGATCACTGCCAGCGCCATTGGTCGAAACAGAAACCCGGCGATGCCCTGAAGCATGAACATCGGTACGAACACGATGCAGATACACAGCAGCGAGACAAACGCCGGGCCGACGATTTGTTTCGCACCGTCGAGAATCGCCTTCTTAACCGCCTTGCCTTGCTCAAGGTGCCAGTTGATGTTCTCGATGGTGACGGTTGCGTCATCCACCAGAATCCCCACCGCCAGGGCCAGGCCGCCGAGGGTCATCACGTTCAGGGTTTGCCCGCTGACCGCCAGCAGGGCAATCGCCGACAGCACGGCCAGCGGAATCGACGCCATAATAATCAGCGTCGAGCGCCAACTGCCGAGGAACAGCAAAATCATCACGCTGGTCAGTAAGGCAGCGATGATGCCTTCACGGGCCACGCTGCTGACCGACTGTTTAACAAACACCGATGCGTCACTGAGAAGCGATGTTTTCAGGTCGGGTGGCAGGGTTTCATTGATCAGCGGCAGCATGTTGCGGATGCCGTCGACGATGGACAGCGTAGAAATACTGCCGTTCTTCAACGCTGGCATCAGTACCGCTCGTCGGCCGTCAACCCGAACGATATTGGTCTGCGGCGGTGAGCCGTCACGTACGTGGGCCACTTGGCCGATGGTGATCAGCGCGCCATTAACGGTCTTGATTGGCAGCTCGTTAAGCTCGTCGATGGCCTGTGGGCTGTTGTTGAGCAACACGGTGTATTCGGTGCTGCCAAACTTTGCGGTACCCACCGGAATGATTTGGTTTTGTGCAGCCAATGCATTGCCCACGTCCTGTGCCGACAAGCCTTTGGCTGCCAGCGCTTGCGGGTCGAGGTCGAGGGTGATCTGCCGCTGTTTGCCGCCCATCGGCGTTGGTAGCGCGATGCCAGGGACCGAGGTTAGGGGCAGACGGATACTGTTCTGTACCAAGTCGCGAATCCGCGATTCAGACAAGGTAGGGCTGGAAAATGCCATCTGCAAAATCGGCACCGTGGAGGCGCTGTAGTTGAGGATCAGCGGCGGGGTAATGCCC
>NZ_JAMFRV010000612.1 GCF_026224925.1 Pseudomonas sp.
GGGCGATTGGCCAGGTACTGCCTATTCTGCCGTTGCACCGTCTTGACGAAGAGCCGATGCGCCGTGCTGTTCTGCAAGATTTGACCTGTGACTCCGACGGTAAGATCAAGCAGTACGTCGATGAGCAGAGCATTGAAACCAGCTTGCCCGTGCATGCGCTTAACGAAGGCGAAGATTATTTGCTGGGAATTTTCCTGGTGGGCGCCTACCAGGAAATCCTGGGCGATATGCACAACCTGTTTGGTGACACCGACTCGGTGAACATCTACCAGAACGAAGATGGCAGTGTTTACCACGCCGGCATTGAAACCCACGACACCATTGAGGACATGCTGCGTTACGTGCACTTGTCGCCAGAAGAGTTGATGAATCATTACCGCGACAAGGTAGCCAGCGCCAACATCACCCCGCGCGAGCGAACCCAGTACCTGGACGCGTTGCGCCTTGGCCTGACACGTTCGTCGTACTTATCGTCTTGATTCCGGGCTACAGGTAAACCGCGTCACGGCATTCGCGAATGAATTCGCTCCCACAGTTTCTCGGCAAGACGCTGGAACTGGGGCAGTTCTCACATCCCAGAGGGAGCGAACTTGTTAGCGAATGCCGCCAACGCCCACAGGGCTTTGCCAGGCACGAAACTGTGGGCGCTGCCTGGATTCACCTGCAACCTGTCAGACGCGTCCTGTTCTTTTGTAGTCCGATTCCTGTTCTGCATTTTGGCCCTCTACTCCGAAGGATCTCTCAGCGAGAATCCCCGGTCGTCCCCCAGTAGAGAAACAGCCGATGTTCGATCCAGTCAGCGAACCCTTTTTTCGTCTGGATATTCCGAACCTGACCCAACCCCTTAACGTACTGTCGTTTAGCGGGAAGGAGGCGATCAGCACGCTTTTTGCCTTTGAGCTTGAAGTGGTCAGTGAATCCCCTGATTTAAATCTGCATAGCCTCATGTACCTATCGGCATGGTTAAGCTTCGCCGGGACTGAAGTCGGTATCAACGGCCAGATTCAAGGTGCGAGCCTCAGTCACAGGTGTTCGGGTGCCGGCCACTACCGCCTGAGCCTCGGGCCCCGGCTAGGCTGCCTTGGCCAACGCTACAATCAGCGAATTTTCCAAAACCTGTCGGCTCCGCAAATCATTGCGCGGGTACTTAAGGAGCATGGGATACACGCCGAGAACCTCCGTTTCGAGCTCAGCGGCACTTACCCCGAGCGCTTGTATTGCGCGCAACGTCACGAATCGGACCTTGAGCTTGTTCAGCGGCTGTGCGACGAGGAGGGTATCCACTACCATTTTCAGCATTCGAAGCTGCGTCATGTACTGGTGTTTGGTGACAGCCAAGGCGGATTTCGTCGAGGGCCAGCCTGCTTTTACGCCACCGCACCGGAGCCCATAAAATCTGGTGAGGCCAAGCCCGTCAGGCATCGGGTAGATCAATTCACGGTGAGCATCGCCAAGGGCGAGGACTTCAGGAGTCGAGCGCTGGAGCGAGCAGAAGGTGAAAGCACTTCGCCTTACTTACGTGCGGGGCTTTTACTGCCCTTGAGTGGGCATCCGCATAACGAATGGAATCATCTCTGGCTGCTGACTGAAGTACAGCACCAAGGCAGCCCCGTGCAGATGCTCGACCAGTTGTTCGTCGCTGATAGCAGCGCGTTGCCCTACCGTAATCATTTTCGGGCGACGCCTTGGGAAATTGGTTTTCGGCCCACTCTGCCTACCCCAAGGCCAAGGATGTTCGGTGTGCAACGTGCACGGGTAGTGGGACCGGTTGCTGGTCAAGTGTATTGCGATTCGTCAGGTCGAATCAGCGTGCAATTCGACTGGGAGCGACAAGGTGATGGTGCGCTCTACGCCAATTGCTGGGTGCCGGTGTCGACGGCGTTAACACGCGCCGATGAGCGAAGCACGCTGCCTCGGGTTGGAACGGACGTCGTGGTAAGTTTCATTCAGGGCGACCCCGACCGACCCTTGGTGACCGCGTGCATCGAACAAGACGATGTAACACTGGCCCTCAACGCCACGGGCGCAGAGTTCATCCGCGAGACAGGAACACCGGCTTCGCTTGGTTTGCGGTTAGATCCCCGGGCGTTTGTTGACGGCGAACGGAGGATAAACATGTCTCCCGGGATAACGTTAACGTTCGATGAGCACACCCGATTGTCGTTCTGCGTGGGTGAAAGTACCGTACAGATGGACAGCGACCGCCTGAATCTGCGCAGCACGCAGATTACTTTCGACGCGCAGCCTTTGTCGGTTGCAGGTGATAACGATGACGCTGCCAGCGCCGAGCCGGACTGTGACGCGTTATACCCGCGTGTCGACCAGATGATGGCGTTGCTGCGAGACAGCCATCCTTTAATTCTGCTGTGTCTATTGCCGTTGGGGGGCAGCTTCGCCCATTGCCAGCAGCACCCATGCAGTTGCCGGATAAAGACCGGGTTTGATGGACGGGTGGCTCAATGAACGACGACCCATGGCGTTATGCTCCAGCCCCTCACAATGGCTGGTTATTACTGGATACGCTTAGCATGCCGGGGCTGGTTGAGCAGTTCAAACGGCGCTTCAACGACAGTTACGCAGGGGACGAGTTGTTCGCGCACACCCCATTGCACAAGGTTCGTGGTCAAGGCCCATTGCTGATACGCATGGCGCCAGGTAGCCCATTGAGCCAGGCATTTCCGCAGGAGTCAGAAGATTGGCCCGGTTTGATAATCGTCTGCTCCGCGCCAAAGCAGCAATTGCTCGCGCATCTACGGCGCATGCTGACGGTCCGATTTGGCGAGCACCATAAAAGCCTGCTTACGTATTACAACGTACAAACCGCCAGCTATTTTTTCGACTCGATGGATGCGCAAGAACTCAGCATCTGGCTGGGGCCGATCGAGTCGCTGACCTGGTACGGCGGACCTTGGGGCGACAAAGTCGACGACACTCAAGGGCGACAGTTTGTGGTCAATCCCAATCTGGAAGTGCCCGCGCTAACCGACGAACCCCTACTCAGCCCAAGACAGCAAAACAAGTTGCAACAATGCCTGCTTGAGCATCACGCCTATACCTGGAGCTACGCCAACGGCAGCGATTATCGTGAAACACTTCACCACGTTCACGAAGGCCTGCGGCTTGGATTTAACATCAGCGCGGTGCTCGATAAATGGTTGGCGTTGCGGGCAAAGTTCCCATCCGCCGCAGTTCCATCGGACCTGTCTGGCGACACCCAGCAAGCGCGCTTCAAGGCACTGACTAACTATTGGCAGGGCGGGTGGTCGTAGCCATACTGGCCGCTCGCAATCATTGCGGTTGCCCAGATAGTTAATCGGTTCATCGCTCTCAACCATGGGGCAGTGCAGTGACACACAACGTATTCAAAGCAATGTTGGCCGGTTTCTTGGCGACTGTTCTTACTGCGTGTTCGCCCATCAATATTCTTAATGCGCTGACGCCTGGGAATACGTTTACCAAAGTTTCAGATATCGCTTACGGCGACGATCCGCGTAACAAATTGGACGTGTACACCCCCGTTGACGCCCCGACTAAGGCCCCAGTGGTGGTGTTTTTTTACGGCGGAAGCTGGAACAGTGGCTCCAGGGCTGACTATGGGTTTGTCGGCGAAGCGTTGGCGTCGCGGGGGATAGTCGTGGTGATCGCTGATTATAGGTTGTACCCACAAGTACGCTATCCGACCTTTCTTGATGACTCGGCGCGGGCGGTGGCGTGGTCGTTCCAGCATGTGCACGAATACGGCGGGGATACCCATCGTTTGTACGTGATGGGTCACAGCTCTGGGGCTTACAACGCTGCGATGGTCGCCTTGGACCCCAGGTTTCTCGCGAAGGTAGGGCTAAAGCCCTCAATGCTCCGGGGCTGGATTGGCCTGGCCGGTCCTTATGACTTCTTGCCGATAGACAACGAGGACGTGAAACCAGTGTTTTTCTTCCCGAACTCTCCGCCAGACTCACAACCGATCAACCATGTCAGTCGCCAGTCACCGCCCGCGTTATTGATCGCATCGAAAGACGACAACGTGGTGAACCCAACTCGCAATACCGGTGGTTTGGCTGCGCGTCTGCGGGCGGATGGCGTGCCAGTGCGCGAGCTGTATTTTTCCCGAACCGGCCACGCCACGCTGGTCGCCGCCATGTCGCGCCCGCTGCGTGGGTTGGCTCCAGTGTTGAATGACGTGGTTGATTTCATTCAGGCGGATCTGCCAGCGCAGCCTGTCGCGGCTCAATGACTTGAGGCAGCAAACCAGCCGTCGCTGCGGTTCAGGCGCCAGGCGACTACGCCCAGGGTTACGCCGCGCAACAGCATGAACAGAAGGAAGGTCATCCAAAGGCCGTGATTGCCAAGGTCTTTGGCGAACCAGGCAAAGGGCGCTATCAATGCCACGCTCAGCAGCATGGCATTGCGCATCTCCCGCGCTCGCGTGGCACCGATAAACAGGCCATCCAGCAGGTA
>NZ_JAMFRV010000613.1 GCF_026224925.1 Pseudomonas sp.
AAGCGCAGGTGCCAAAAGCTGGCCGTTGAATAGGTCAGTCACGTTTACAGCCTCCAGAGCGCTTCGCATAACGCTTCATTGTTTTTTGTGCACGAGGTATTACTAACTGGGCAAGGCAAAGCCGGTGCTTTTGCGTGTTAGATGAAGCAACAGCTAATCTCGCCTAGACGGGTCAGGCGCAGAGTCAGTCGATCACCCTTGACCACTGGCACCATCGGGCCCAAAGCGCCAGACAGCACCACATCGCCAGCGAGCAGTGGCCTGCCCGCTTTGGCCATAGTTCGCGCCAGCCAAAGACACGCATCGATAGGGTTGCCCAAGCAGGCAACCCCTACTCCCATCGACGCCTGCTCACCATTTTTCCACAAGGTCATCCCCTCTAGACTCAAGTCCAGATCAGACAACTGCACAGGCTGTTTACCCAGCACATACAACGCACTGGAAGCATTGTCAGCGACGGTATCGACCAACGTAATTTTCCAGTTTTCAATCGCAGAATCGACTATTTCCAAAGCAGGCAAGACGTAATCGATAGCACTCAGTAGTTCAGCAAGGGTGGTATCTGCGGCCGGAAGATCTCGTTTGAGCACAAAGGCGATTTCGCCCTCGGCTTTAGGCTGGATCAGTCGGCTGCAGTCGATCACCCCACCATCGAGGACCTCCATATCCGCGAACAACATGCCAAAATCTGGCTGGTCCACGCCCAACTGCTGTTGAACGGCCAACGATGTCAAACCAACCTTGCGTCCCGACAGGCGGCGCCCCGCTTTTAGCGCCCGTTCGGTGTTCAACTCTTGCACCGCATAGGCGTCTTCGAGCGTGTGAACATCGAAACGCTCCGAAATTCGTCCAATAGCTGAACCGTTGTCTCTTGAGGCCTGAAGGGCAGCGGCGGCGTCGATCAGGCGTTGCTGAATTTGCGTCATGAGCGGTGACTCCTTGTGAGCGAGGGATGAGCAAGAGAACGCTGCAGACTGGCGTGATAGTCCTGTTCCAGTTCATCGATCAACTGTGCGGTACTGACGAGATGCTTGATCTGGCCGACGCCGTGCCCAGCAGACCAAACGTCTTTCCAGGCCTTGTTGGCACTGGCGATGTTGCCGGAAAAATCGATAGTCGCTGCCGACACTGTTTGCGGGTCAATTTGCGCCTTGACCAAGGACGGTTTCATCCAATTGGCCAACACGCCGCTGACCGCTTTGGTGGGCACCAGATCGTCCATCGAGCACTCAGTGAGCATCACCCGATACTCATCGCTGACCAGGCTTTCAGTGGTCGCAATGAAACGTGTACCCACCACCGCAAAGTCCGCGCCCATCACCTGCGCCGCATGGATGTCGCGACCAGAGGAGATAGCGCCGGCAATGCCCAGAGGGCCGTTCCAGAATTCGCGAACTTCGGCCGCAAAAGCAAAAGGGTTGTAATGACCGGTATGCCCGCCAGCCCCATTGCACACAAGGATCAGGCCGTCGACACCCGCCTCTACCGCTTTGCGCGCCATGGCGGGCGTGATGACATCGGAAATGACCTGTCCACCATAACTGTGCACCGCGTCGATGACGCGTTTGGGGCTGCCCAGTGCGGTAGAAACCAGCGGTGGTTGATAGCGCCGTACAAGTTCGAGCTCGGCGTCGAATCGATCGTAGGTGCTGTGCACGATCATGTTGAACAACCAGGGCGCCGGTTCGATGCCTTCGAGACGAGCGGCGGCAAAATCTGCGCGTAAATCCGCAAGCCAGGTATCGAGGACTTCGACCGTGCGCGCATTTGGCGCCGGAAGACTGCCGATTACTCCCGCGCGGCAGCATGCTTTTAACAGCGCAGGTCCCGAGACCAGAAACATCGGCGCCGCGATCACCGGCAGGCGAAGATCATTGAACAGGGTGTTCAGCACGTTCGGTGCTACAGGTTCCGGCGTAGTATTTTTCAGGCTCATTGGCCAGCCTCATTATTATGATTATCGAGCTTCTTATGTCGCCGCGGGTGCTGTCAGCCTTGGGTACGTACCTCCCACCCGCCGTCACTGTGAATGATGTTTGCTGTGGTTTGGCTGGCATTACGGCGCGACGCCAGCAGCACGTAATGACCTGTATGGTCCTCAGGTTCTGCAATGGATTTGAGCGGCACTGCGTTAGCCGCCGCCGTCTCGAAACCGGGAATCTGGTTGAGCGGTATGCTGCGCTTGTTCAAACCATCGAGGCTCTTCATCGCGGTATTGGTGGCGCCAGGTGCCACGCCATTGACCCGGATATCCGGTGCCAACTCATAGGCCAGTTGGCGAATCATCCCGACCAATGCATGCTTGGCCGTGACGTACAGAATCCCGCCACCGCCGGCATAAAAGGCACTGTTGGACAGGGTAAAAATCATGCTGCCACGGCTCTCGCGCAACGCATCGATTGAGCAACGCGCGCCCAATAGATAGCCTTGTACATTGATCGAAAACAGTTTCTGAAAGGCTGCCTCGAATTCTTCCGGTGCGATCCGATCAAGTCGGGTGAAATAGTCGAAGACAGCGGCGTTCCCGACAAAGGTGTCAAGCTTGCCAAAGGCATTCAATGTTGCTGCAACAGCCGCCTGGTTATCGGCAGCGCTGGAGACATCGCCGCGCACGGTAATAATGCTATCGCCCAGCGCATCGCGCAGGACAGCCAGCTGTGCCTCGTCCCGAGCCATGACCGCGACTTTGGCGCCCTCTTCAACGTAACGGCGTACAATGGCGCTGCCTATCCCACCTGTTCCGCCCGTGACCAAAGCCACCTGTCCTTCAAGCCAACCCATGTGCGTCTCCTAAAGAAAGGTGTTGATGTTTTTGCACAGCAGCATCGCGTTAGGAATGAGGATCTTTCGCTTGAGCAGTTTCAAGCCATCCCCCTCCAGACGCAGTACGTCTTCACGGCGGCCCACTATCTGGGCCGACTCGCTCAGGCCACGGCTGCGAACGTTGATGAAGCATGAATACACCACGAGCTCCCCTGGTTCAGAACCCGCATACACCTCAATATTGGTAATGACATGAACGTTGCGCGTTGGCGGATTCTCAGCCCATGCCGAAGGCTGTTTGAAGCGAGCAACCCTGCGTTGCAGATCACGCATGGAATCGTCGAAAAAAGCCATGTGCTCTGCGGTGTAGGGCCCGGATTTATCTTCACGCCTACGGTTCTCGATGCCGGGCATCCAATAATGGATTTGCTCGGACAAGGTCATCAGCCAGTCGTCCCAACACTCGTTATCCAGCAGGCGTGCTTCACGCAGCAGAAACGCTTTCACTTGGCGAGCATCGTCGGCGCTTACCGGTTTCTCGGTTGCGAATACCATGGTCACAGGCTCCATCAGCGCATCGTGCCGTTGCGGTCTGGCACATCGGCCCAGGTCGGTGCTTGCAGCAGGTCCTTCCAGCGTTGGTAGAAGGCGCGCGCGTTACATTCGTTAAGCTGACCCTTGAACACGTTCCCCGGCAGCACGCCGTCTTCGATGCGGGTATTCATGCCCAGCCCGACGTACAGGTCTTGATAACGGGTGACCATGCCGCGACTGGTCTTGGTGCAGTATTCCCAGTTTTCTCCATCGTCCATTTCGAAGACGCCAGTAGGCGAAAACGTCATCATTGCGCCTTTACGCCACTTGTCCTTGATGTCTTGCGGGGCACTCTTGTTGACGATTACCCAGGTATACAGCTCGATTTTGTCCGGGCCTCGGGGATGCCATACACGCACAGTGTTCTGGCCGGGAAGGAAAGAAAAATTCGGGAATACGGTGAAAGAAGAGATGGCTCCGATCATCGTCGAGCGGAACTCGCCCAGACGCTCGGCAACCTTGGGCCGCATCGTATGAATGTATTTGTTGATGTCTCTTTCGCCGAGGGTAGCGGCATTGCCTACTATGTCGGTGGCGAACTCATAACCGTGACCGTTCCAGTTGACTGAATAAGACTCCGGCAACTCACCGACGTTCAACACTGGGCCACCCAGCATTGCCTTGGCTGCAGAGTCGTGGGTCCAGCCGCCATGGAGGATATCGCCCACAAAGTTTTCAGCGGCTATTTTCCAGTTGCATTCTATCGTCGACCGAATGCAGCCACCGGCAAACTCAGTGCCGCCTTCGTCCATGTCCAGCAACACGTCCAGGTACCAGGTCATCGGCCCCAGATACTCTTCAAGGCTGGGAGCGTCCGCGCTGAAGGTGGCAAACACCAGCCCTTTATAGCTAGCGACTCGGGCCTGCCGCAGGCCATGCTGCGACTTGTCGAATCCACTCTCTTCATAGCATTTGGACTCATGCATGCCCATGAGTCGGCCACCATCGGCGCCAAATGACCACCCGTGATAATTGCAGATAAAACCGCGAGCATGGCCGGCCTCTGCAAAGCAGACCTTGTTACCGCGGTGCGGGCAGGCATTGAGCATCACCCTGATTGATTGGTCTTTCTGCCGCACTACCAGCACTTCATCCTCACCCATCGTGGTGGTCAGGTAGTCACCGGGTTTGGAGAGTTGCGACTCATGGGCGACGAACAGCCAGCAGCGGGCAAATATTTTTTCAAGCTCTTGCTCATAGATGTCCTTGTCCCAGAACACCTTGCCGGACATACGCCCGCTTTCCATGTCGCAGATTCGGTCCAGGTTGCGAAGCGGTTCGGTGGCTTCGATTTCCCTGAGTTTGATGATGTCGGTCATGGGACGCTCGCTGTTATGGTTTTTAGGTGTGGCCGCGAATTAGACAGGACTGTCGGCGGCAGCTGCGGCTTCCACCGACTGACTTTCGATGTCCGCGAACACCCCACCATCAGTGACAATCACTCGATAGGTACGCAGATGCCGAACACAGGGAGCAGTCACGGCCTGGCCGGTGCGAATATCGAATTGTCCCCAATGCACCGGGCACGTGATCAGGTCGTCCTCAATGTCGCCTTCGGCCAGGGACGCGGTTGCGTGAGTGCACGTATCTGCCGTGGCATAGAACGTGCCCTCAAGGTTGTAGACGCAGATATCGCCGACCTGCTCATTCAGCACTTTCTTTGTGCAACCAGGCGCCAATTCATCGGACTGACAGAGGAGAACGTTACTCATCAAGGGAACCCCCTGAATGTAGCTGCACAAAGCCTAAACCGGTGACCCATTCGGGTACTGGCTCGTACGCAATCACTTCGCCACGGGCATTGGGCACCGCCGCCAGGGCACAAGCAAAATTACGGATTTCCATGGCGCCGTTACCGGCGCGTTCGAGGATTTCCTCGTCTCGGTAGGCCGTTAGCCCGGCGAGATCACCCCGCACACCCAGATCAAGAATCTCTCGATCAAAATCTTCGGCAACTTGGCCCATTTGTGCAGTGCCCACCCAGTGACTGATGCCACCACTGCCAATGATCACCACCCGCTCATGCTCAGCGAACGATGCGACGGCCTGTTGAATCTGGTGACCAAGGTCTGCCGCTCTGCTTAGCGAGATGTAGGGGTCAACACCACAAGCAAGGTAGATGGGTATGCAAGGCAATGTACGTCCCAATGCCCTTTCCGCCGGCTGTACCACCATCTGCTGAGGAATGGAGAATGAATGATCGACGGTGAAGCTGCGTGCCACTGTCCAGTCAATCCCCCTCGCCTCGCCATCGTTGACGATATGCTCAGCCAATGCCTGATGATTGCTGATCGGTCCACGAGTCAACCCGGGCAAACTTTCAACCGGACCGTCAATGTCACCCGTGCCAATAACGTACTTGGGCAGGCATTGCGGTCCGAACAGAATGAAATGATCGCAGCCGACGATAATCACACTGGTGGGCTCAAGCTCTACCAAGCGCTGCGCACAGATTTCGAAAGCGCCCCAGATCTTGTTTCTCACGGCCTCAGCAGGTGCCTCAGGCGCCACAAACATCACTGGATCATGCGGCATCCAGAAGCCGCCAACGATTTTGCCCATGGCTCAGTCAACCCTTCAGCGCAGCGCTGAACGCTGCGATATGTTCTTCGGAAGCGCCTAGCCGACGCTTGTAAATCGCCATGTCTCGATCGGGCGCCAACTCTTGCCAGAAGCCCATCGTGAGCATCGGGTTCACACCGGCGCGCTGCAGACCCGCGACATCGAACTCCAGCACCATTTGTTTGTGCTCATAGCTCAACGCAAACCGTGCAAGAAATCGAGAGCCGTCAGCGCGAAAGCGTTCCTTCGCCGAACGATCAACGGACAGCTGCCAAAGCACCCTTTCCAATACGTTACGACTCATAGCCTTACTCGCTCAAAAAGTGGCGAACCAGTGATACAAAGCGCTCAGGTTGCTCGCTTTGGACCCAATGACCGCAGCGGCCAAAAAGGTGCAAGTCCGCATCCGGCACGCTGTTGGCGATCAGCAAACCGCACTCAGGTGGTACTACACGATCTTCGCGGCCGTGGACCACCAGTGTCGGAGCCTTGATTTTTGCCAAGGCCGCTGCCGGAAAACCCTTGACCACTGTCTCGCCGTGCTCGGCAGGCGCAGGCAATAGTTTGCGCAAACCCGCCTGAGCGCCTGGCCGAGCACTGGCCGCATACCGGCTTTGGACCAGTTGCTCGGTGATCAACTCGGGGTTATAGGGGAATAGCGCCATCAGTGCGCGCATGTTCTCGATCGAAGGTTCATAGGTATAAGCGCCTCGCAGCCCAGGAGTCTGGATAAACTCCCCCGCCGGCGTACCCAGCAGCACCAGCCGGTCTACTCGCTCCGGAGCAAATATCGCAAGGCCTATGGCTACGGCGCCGCCAAAAGAGTTACCCACAAATGAAGCTTTTGAAATGTCTAGCGCGTCCATGATGCCAACCACATGGTTGACCCACAGTTTTATGTCGTATTTCAGGCCTTCCTGATAAGGGGTGAAACCGAACCCGGCGATATCCGGGACGATGACCCGCCAGGCATCATCGAACGACGCCATGCTCTTCGCCCAGTTGCTCCAACCAGAAACGCCGGGGCCGGATCCATGCAGCAGGAACAAGGGTTTACCGCTGCCTGATTCGTGATAATTGGTGGTGTGACCTGCAGCGAGCAGCGTCTTGCCCAAACCTTCCATACGGCCTCCGATTTTTATTTTTTGCAGACATACAGCCTTGTATGTCCACAGTAGACGTCGCGCCCATACGTGTCAATACAGTTGTGTATGTTTAAATTATTTATATCCAATATAAATGCTGCTTAAACGCCTTAAATAGCGCAAAATTCAGAAATACATGTATGTATTGTTGTGTAGATTGAAAACCCTCTTCTGGCTCAGTGCTGCAGGATGTAAAGGATCCCGTTAGAATCGAACATCCGAGCCGCTTGCGGCACACACTTGTCGCACCCCATGTGGGTTAAGGTTTCCTGGTATGGCATCGCGTCCCAATTTGACCCGTGAGGATTGGATTCAAACTGCCCAGCAGGTCTTGAGTAAAAGCGGGGTCGACGCTGTTCGTGTCGATACGCTGGCAAAGGCTATGAGCATTACGCGAGGCAGTTTTTACCACCACTTCAGTAATCGAGAAGAACTGCTGCAAGGGATACTCACCAGTTGGCGAGCACGAGCGACAGAAGACGTGATTCTGCACCTCCGCAATGCACAGACCTCTGCTGAACAACAGCTAATTCGACTGCTGGAACTGCCTTACCACGGTCATGCCGCACAAGAGGCGGCGGCAGTGGAACTCGGAATTCGCGCGTGGGCACGTGGGGATCGCCAGGCACGGCAGGCCATTGATGAAGTCGATAAACACCGGTTGAGCTATATCGAGGGTTTGCTGATGCAAATGCACTTGGGGGAGACAGAGGCTCGAGATCGAGCGTTTCTGATTTACTCCTACCAATTAGGCCTCTCGCTACTGTCTACCGAGGGCACGTCGACGAACCACATGGATCGCAGCGCTCGCATGGCAAATATCCTTTTGAGTTCGGATACCCGTCATGCGCCACCACAGCAAGCCGACCAGCCTTTAAGCGTCTGAGCGCATCAATTTATGGATGCCCAGCGCCTTGAATATCAGCAGATCGAAAACCCGATCTGGCAGCCATCGACTGATGTACCAAATACGATC
>NZ_JAMFRV010000614.1 GCF_026224925.1 Pseudomonas sp.
AGTACCTGCTCCAATAACACTCTATCGGCATAAGTCGGCGGGAGATTATCTGCCAATCGTTCTTTTATCGTAACTTGGCAATCATTCGCCTCCCACGCACACAAACGAACGGCCTCACGCGCCACCTCGCTTGCGTCTAATGCCTGCATCACTCGCCGTCCTTTGCGCAGAAAGCTGCGTAATCGCTTGATCACTTCCGAAGCGCGATTGGCGTGCTCGGTAATCTGTACAAGGCCTTGCGCGACCCGCTCGGCCGCTTGCGGATGAGTGCCCACGGCCAGTAAATAACGCTGACTGGCGCTGGCATAATTGACCACGGCGGCCAGCGGCTGGTTGATTTCATGGGCGATGCCAGACGCCAATTCACCCAACGTCACCAGCCGTGCGGTGTGCGCCAACTCGTCTTCCAGACGCCTCTGATGCTCTTCGGCCTGCACCCGAGCGGTAATATCACGCGACACGCTGACCACTTCCACTACCGCGCCGGTGTAGGTTTCGCGGATCGCTCGGCTGGCCGTTTCAAACCACAGGTAATGCCCGTCGCGGTGACGGATTCGATAGCTCATCGTGTGATAACCGTCCTGCGCCAATGCATCGCGCGCTCGGTTGATCAACCCCGCCAAACCCTGCGCGTGAAACAAACCCTGCGCCAATTGCCCACGCAACTCTTGGGGCCAATAGCCGAGCAACGTCCAGGCAGCTGGCGACGCATCCAGAAAATAACCTTCAGGCGTATGCCGAGAAATCAGATCAGTGGTGTTCTCAGTGATCAACCGATACAGGCGCCGCGCCTTGACCGCTTCACGCTCAGCCAACACTTGCTCGGTGGCTTCCCGGCACCGCGCCAGCACTCGGTTTTCCTGAGGAACAGGAATAAAAGTCCAGAGTAAGATCTGTTCTTCCGAGCCCGCTTCGACGTCCTCGATCGCCCGTTTCTGTTCCAGACAGGCGCGAACCAGCGCCCCTTGATTCACCGGCAAGAGAATCGTCACGTCAGATGGGGGTCGTTGCGCCAGCAGCCCAAGCATCGCGCGATTCAGTTCAATCGGCTGCGCCAGCGCATCCAGCACCACGCTGGGCTGCGGGTCATGGCTGAGCAATAGCGAGGTTTGCAACGGTTTAACCCTGGGGGACGTCATCACAAACCCTTTCGTTTACGTCGCCGTCTCGATGAAACATGGGGGCCGAGCGGTCACTGAAAATGGATATAGTATATATACTATATGATTAAGGTATTACTTCCATACCAGATAACAATTGTTATATAAAACATGCCGGACTTAAAGCGGATCCTTGGGGCATAGCCTGCAGGGTCAGCGACAGAGCTAACAATCAGCCAACGAGTACCTGCACATGTCGATCTTCGAGCAAGGGCTAGCCCCTGCGGCGGTCAATCATATCGCCTTGTCTCCGCTCAGCTTCATCGAGCGCACCGCTAATGTTTACCCCAACTACCCCGCCGTGATTCATGGATCGATTCGTCGCACCTGGGCGCAAACCTATGCCCGCTGTCGACGCCTGGCCTCTGCGCTGGCCGGTCGCGGCATCGGCAAAAACGACACGGTAGCGTTAATGCTGCCCAACATTCCTGCCATGCTTGAAGCTCACTTCGCCGTTCCGATGATCGGTGCCGTGCTCAATCCGCTGAATGTGCGTCTGGATGCCGAGGCGATAGCGTTCATGCTCGGGCATGGCGAGGCGAAGGTGTTGATCACTGACCGCGAGTTTCATGGCGTCGTACGCGCCGCGCTCAGCATGCTCGAACATCCACCATTGGTGATTGATGTCGACGACCCTGAATACGGTGAAGGTCAGGCGGTAAGCACCCTCGACTACGAAGCGTTATTGGCTGAGGGCGACCCGCAATTCGCCTGGCATTGGCCAGAGGATGAATGGCAGGCGATTTCGCTGAGCTACACCTCCGGCACCACCGGCAATCCCAAAGGCGTGGTTTACCACCATCGCGGTGCGTACTTGAGTTCGCTGGGCAACCAGATGACTTGGAGCATGGGCAACCACCCGATCTTTCTGTGGACCTTGCCGATGTTCCACTGCAACGGCTGGTGCTATCCGTGGACGATTACCGCGATGGCAGGCGTGCATGTGTTTTTGCGCCGGGTTGATCCGCAGAAAATCCTGACGCTGATTCATGAGCACCAAATCACTCACTTCTGTGGCGCACCGATCGTGCTCAACGCACTGATCAATATGCCGGACTCCGCCAAAGCAGCGATTGATCACCCGGTGAACGCGATGGTCGCGGGTGCTGCACCGCCGGCCAAGGTGATTGGCGCCGTGGAGGAGATGGGTATCAAAGTCACTCACGTGTATGGCCTGACGGAGAGCTACGGCCCTGTGACTCTCTGCGCCTGGCACGCCGAATGGGATGAGTTGCCGCTTGATGAACGCGCGCAGATCAAATCTCGCCAAGGCGTGCGTTATTCCACGCTGGAAGGATTGATGGTCGCCGACCCGACAACGCTGCAACCCACACCCCGCGACGGCCAGACCATTGGCGAAATATTCATGCGCGGCAACACGGTAATGAAGGGTTATCTAAAAAACCCGAGCGCCACCGCCGAAGCGTTTGAAGGTGGATGGTTCCACACCGGAGACTTGGCAGTCTGTCATCCGGACGGGTATGTCGAAATTAAAGACCGACTGAAAGACATCATTATTTCGGGCGGCGAAAACATTTCCACCATCGAACTTGAAGGCGTGTTGTATCGCCATCCGGCCGTACTCGAAGCGGCCGTGGTCGCACGCCCCGACGAAAAGTGGGGCGAAACGCCCTGCGCGTTCGTCACGCTCAAAGCCGACCATCAACAGGTTCGCGAAGCCGACATCATCAGCTTCTGCCGAGAACACCTGGCAGGGTTCAAAGTACCGCGCACGGTGGTGTTCAGCGTGCTGCCGAAAACATCCACCGGCAAGATTCAAAAATTCCTGCTACGCGACATCGCCAAGAACCTTTAACCGTCGCACCGAGGTTAACGTAATGCCTGTATTCAACGCTCCGCTGCGCGATATGCGCTTTGTGCTGCACGAAGTATTTGACGCCCCCGCCCTGTGGGCGCGTTTACCAGCCCTCGCTGAAAAGGTCGATGCTGCCACCGCCGATGCCATTCTTGAAGAGGCGGCCAAAGTAACCGCCCAGTTGCTCGCCCCATTGAACCGCAGCGGCGATGAAGAAGGCGCGCAATGGCACGCGGGCCAAGTCAGCACCCCCGTTGGGTTCAAGGAGGCCTACGCCACCTATATAGAGGGCGCCTGGGTCGGACTTGCCGGCAACGATGAATTCGGTGGCATGGGCATGCCGAAGATGCTCGCCGTGCAATTTGAAGAAATGCTGTACGGCGCAAACTCCAGTTTCGCCTTGTATTCAGCGCTCAGCTCCGGCGCGTGCCTGGCCATCGACGCCCACGCCAACGACACCCTGAAAAGCCTGTACCTGCCGCCGATGTACGAAGGCCGCTGGGCCGGTTCGATGTGCCTGACCGAAGCCCACGCTGGTACCGACTTGGGGATTATTCGCACCCGCGCCGAGCCGCAGCCCGACGGCAGCTATGCCATTAGCGGCAGCAAGATATTCATCACCGGTGGCGAGCAAGACCTGACCGAAAACATCATTCATTTGGTGTTGGCCAAATTGCCCGATGCGCCCGCTGGCCCGAAAGGTATTTCACTGTTTCTGGTGCCCAAAATACGGGTTAACGCCGACGGCTCGCTCGCTCAGCCCAACGCGGTCACCTGTGGCTCGATTGAGCACAAGATGGGCATCAAGGCCTCGGCCACCTGCGTGATGAACTTCGACGGTGCCAGCGGCTGGTTGATCGGCGAAGCGCATAAAGGGCTGGCGGCGATGTTCACCATGATGAATTACGAACGCTTGTCGATCGGTATTCAGGGCATTGGCTGCGCCGAAGCGTCATACCAGACTGCCGTTGCCTATGCCCGCGAGCGCCTGCAAAGTCGCGCCCCGACCGGCGCAGTGGCCAAGAACAACATCGCCGACCCGATCATCGTCCACCCTGACGTGCGGCGGATGCTGCTTGGCATGAAGTCAATGACCGAAGGTGGCCGCGCCTTTGCCAGCTACGTCGGCCAACAACTGGACCTCGCCAAATTCTCCGACGACGCCCAAGAGCGCACAGACGCTCAAACGCTGGTTGCCCTGCTCACCCCGGTCGCCAAAGCGTTTTTTACCGACACTGGATTAGAAAGCTGCATCAACGGCCAGCAAGTACTGGGCGGCCACGGCTACATTCGCGAGTGGGGCCAAGAGCAGTTGGTACGCGATGTACGCATCGCGCAGATCTACGAAGGCACCAACGGAATTCAAGCGCTGGACTTGCTCGGCCGTAAAGTCATTGCCGACTGGGGCGCCGGATTGCGCCATTTCACTCATGAAATTCGAGCCTTCGCCGATCAACCAAATGTGACCTACTCGGCCGAGCTGCTCGACGCAGTACAGCGCCTGGAGAACCTGAGCGACTGGGTACAAGAACAGGCCGACACTAACCGTAACGAAATCGGTGCAGCCTCGGTCGAGTACCTGCACTTGTTTGGCTACGTCGCCTATGCGTACCTATGGGCACGCATGGCCCACGTGGCTGAGAGCAAACACGATGAAGACGAGGGCTTTTACGGCGCAAAAATTGCCACCGCACAGTTCTACTTCAGCCGTATGCTTCCTCGAATACTGAGCCTGGAACAGTGCATTCGTGCAGGAAGTGCGTCGCTGTATGGGTTGAGTGCTGAGCAGTTTTGAGGTGCGGGGCGGGTAGTCTGGGCTAACCGCTTGATCACACGGATAAATTTTCAATAACAACGCTTGACACATTTCCAGTATCCGCGAATAATGCGCGCCACTTGGCTACATAGCTCAGTTGGTTAGAGCATAGCATTCATAATGCTGGGGTCCGGGGTTCAAGTCCCTGTGTAGCCACCAAGTACAGTTTCATGGCATCGTTCGATGCGCATGAAACAACAAGAAGCCCGCCTAGTGCGGGATTTCTTGTTTCTGGCTGTATCTCCTTGTGTCCCTCTGTATATCGCCACGTGCATCCTTCGAGAATGATTGAACCTAGGGAATACACGATTTGAAACGGTCCGAAATCAAGCGTCGCCCGCCGGCTGACACCACCCTTTCGGGCCCGGTGCCAGAGGCCGCCGTCTACAGTGAGCTGGACGGCGCAGGCCTTTATATTCGTGTGAAGCCAACCGGATAAAAGTCGTGGGAGCTGCGCTACAAAAAGGCCGACGGCAAATGGTCTTGGCTCGACTTGGGTGGCTACCCCGAGGTCAGCGGCGCATCGGCCAAGTCGAAAGCGGCAGAACTCCGCACTGATTCAGTTGAAGGCAAAAACCCGATAGCAACCAAGCAAGCGCGCAAAGCTGATTGGGGAGCGCTTTAGACCAGCCCTATAGTCGAAAGCGCTTAACCAAACCGTCAAGTTCATGACCTAAGCGTGCCAACTCAATACTTGAGGCGGCTGTCTCATCGCTAGCGCCAGCGGTTTGTTCAGAGATATCACGCACGCTCAGCACACTACGGTTGATCTCTTCAGCCACTGCGCTCTGCTGTTCAGCAGCTGAAGCAATCTGCTGATTCATCAACTGGATTGTAGACACCGTGCGGGTGATATTTTCCAGAGAGGTTCCGGCACGACGAGTTAACTCAACGCTGCTATCAGTCAATATACGGCTGCTCTCCATAAAGGCAGATACTTCTTGAGTGCCGCTTTGCAAGCTGGAGATCAGCTTTTCAATTTCCTCAGTAGATTGCTGGGTACGCTGCGCCAGACTGCGAACTTCATCGGCAACTACCGCAAAACCTCTTCCCGCTTCACCGGCTCGAGCTGCCTCAATGGCGGCATTGAGAGCGAGTAGGTTAGTTTGTTGTGCGACCGCCTTAATAACATTGAGCACACCGCCGATTTTGTTGCTTTCCTCTCTGAGATTACTCATCGCCACGGTGGAGCTGCCGACTTCGATAGCTAGACGTTCGATTTGAGCCACGGCCTCGCCAACAACTTTGTCTCCCTCTCTAGCTTGCTGATCTGCGGCAGCGGCGGCGTCAGAGGCCTCTTCAGCGTTGCGCGCTACCTCTTGCACGGTGGAGGTCATTTCGTTCATCGCAGCAGCAACTTGATCGGTTTCGACTCTTTGGCTGTTCGCACCAGCACTTGTCTGCTCGGTGACGGCTGACAACTCTTCGGCAGCGCTAGCAATCTGGATGACACTAGCACCGATACCGCCAATCAGTTCGCGCAGGCTGCTGGTCATCTGTTGCAGGCTTCTCTGCAATTGCCCCACCTCATCGCGGCGATTGACCTCCAGATTCTGACTCAAATCGCCGGAGGCAATACGATCGACGTCCTTGAGGATATGCTGCAACGGTGTAACGATTTGCCGAGTAATGATCCAGGCCGCGACGGTGCCAAGCAGCAACGCCAGCGCAGCGATGCTAGCAAGCAGAATTTTAGCAAAAGACGAATCGGCATCGCGCTTGGCGGATTGCGACGCTATCAACTGCTGGGCGGCATTGAGCAGGATATCGCCCTGCACGCCCATTCGAGCGAACACCGGAGCCCGATCGGCTCCCGCCTGGCTTAAGGCGCCCTGAGCATCGAGGTACACCTTGACCGCGGCTATCTGCTGGTCAATTAGCGCCACATCGCTGGGCACGGTCAGTTGGACACGAGCAGTGTTCAAATACCCAGCCAGTTCGTCGAGCGTCCGGAGGATCAGCCGGTCACTGTCCCCCTTGGGGTTGAGCTCCATTTGCAAGCGATTAATTCGCAGATCCTTGGCCATCTCACTGACACGAGAAATGTCTTCTATTTTGAGGCCACGCTCAGCAAGAACATTGATTGTTCTCCAACCCGTTAGAGCAAGGAGCAAAGCCAGCCCTAATACCAAGCCGAAGCCAAGACCGAGTTTCGCGCTGACACGGATATCGCTGATCCAACCAAACATTCAATACTCCAAGTTGCAGATTGCGTTTATCTAGGGGATAAACCACAGATGTCTATCGACTACTCTTCGTTATGCTTGAACTACTTTGAGCACGCTTCGTCGGAATGCAAAACAGGCACTCGAACAGCTAATCCGGAAAATGCGGCTGTAGGTAGGCGCCACCACATGAGATACATTGAAATCTGCCCCTCCCGTCCAAGGCAACAGCCCACAATCTCACCAAGGGTGACTCCGTGAACACCAATCAGAAGCTGCGAACCTTTGACCTGATCCGCGAAGCAGTGTTGCCGGAATTCCGAGATCGAGTGGCCGAGTATCTGTGCCTCTACGAAGAAGCGCTACACGACGATACTGCCCACTCCGACGACCTGCGCACAATGGCAAATCAACTCAGAGGCTACCTACGAGGCCTCAATACCACCAGAGTACTGGGCATGGCTGATTGGGAAGAGCTAGACCGCCGTATTGCAGAATCATGGTTATGATCGACGCGACATCGTTCCTTGAGGGAAGTTCACGTGAAGCTTCCCGGCATCTGGTGCGCCCGACGATCTAGCGAATGGCTAAACGTGTCGCGACACCTGCCATATCGAAACAGGAGGCCACGCCGATTTTGAGTAGTGCGGTGGCGTTGATGCTGCCCAAAGCAGCGTCGAGCCTGACTGGCAAGCATGGACGACGGCGGCCTAAAACCATCACGCAGCGCTTAAGGAGATTGGCGCCGTGGGGTACTCGACTACC
>NZ_JAMFRV010000615.1 GCF_026224925.1 Pseudomonas sp.
ACGCCCACTGCACATCAGCCCCCAACCCGTGCAACGCTAAATACAACACGCTGTAACGTAGCGCCCAGTGCAAACACGTCAGTAAAAACACGATCATCAGCTTCTGTCGTGGCATGTACAACGTGTCGACCAGCGCATTGCGAAAGTGCAGCAGCTTTCGCGCCCAGCGCCGCCGCGCCATGGCGTGGGTGCCGATATGCTTGAGCGCGTGGCCGTTGAACCTGATGATGGGCCGATGGTAGCGACCCAAGCTAACGCACAGGCAAAGCCCACCCAGAATCAGCGCCGCGCTCACACTGAGCATCGACTCTAACCGATGACTCAACGTGTGAAACAACGCGTAGAGCAGCACGCCCAATAGGGCACACAAGAAAAACAGCAAGTCGCTCAATTGATCGGTGGCGAACACCGCGCTGCTTTTTGCAGGCCTTATGCCGTTGCGCGATAGCAGTGCCATCAACGTCAGTGGTCCGCCGCTGCCGCCCGGTGTGGCGCAAATAGCGAACTCAGTAGACATGACCACGCCCAGGCTTTTGACCAGGCTGATGTCACGGGCGTCGTCCCCTAACAGCAGGCGCAAGCGCAAGGTATTCAGTACCCAGCACAGCAGAATCATGCCGAACATGGCGACCAGCAGACCCGGCGGAAAGTTGCGCAGACGCTGAACCGTCTCACTGCCGCCCACCAGCAAAGGGACCACAATGGCAGCAAGCAGTGCGACGAAAAGCAACACTGTACGTTTCATTCGGCGTTACCCGGTACGGTGCGCTGAGTGCTCAACCAGTTTGCTTTGGTCATCGGCGTGCGGCCGTTCCCAATTAGCCGTTGCAGCAATTTCAGCCAATAGTCCCGAGAGAACGGGTGACGCATGTCCACCGGGTGAAGACCTAGGCGAATCGTTTGCGCCGTCTTGAATCTGTATTCAAGCCGGTCGCTGACAAGTTTCGATACCCCACGGCGCCACGCGCTGCGAGCACTCCAGACCATTCCTGGGGCATCAATCTGGGAAAAATCTGGCAATGTAAACAGATGTTGTGGGTCGCTGGTGTAGGAAAAGGGCAAATCCCGAAGCGCCTCTCGTGTACCTTGGCTCATGAGCCAAGCGGGTGCAACGAAGCCGTGGAGTGGCCAGTCAAGGCGCTCGAACAGATGTATGCCAGCGTGAAGTCGGGCCAGCGCTTGATCACGGTCGAGTGAGTAAAACTCGCCTTCCCATGTGAAAATTCGCCGCATGAAGTAGTCGCCAGGCGTCCGTGGCGCAGGGCTGTCGTCGCAGTGATAGTAGCCATGCAGCGCCAGTTCATCGCCCCGATCAAGGCGCTGCCCCATTGCCGTTTGGAACCGCAAGTCAGCGGCTATCGGGCTGCGCTTATGAAAGTCCGGTACTACCAGCAGGGTCATCGGAATGCTGCCCAGCGCGTCGACGGCCTCTACGAACGGCTGATAGTTGGGCCACGTCTGCGGTGCCACGTCGTGCAAGACCAGCAGCACACAGCGCTCTGTATCAGCCATTGACGAGTACCGGAGGGTGGGTGCCAAGCACCGCTTGGTAATGTTCAAGCAGCCCGGCGACGACAGTGTCCCAGGCATATCGTTGTTCTACATACTCCCGCGCTTGTGCGCCTATCTGTGCGCTGTCGTGGGTGAACAGCTCAAGAACAGCGCTGGCCATGGCCGATGAGTTGTTGGGCTCACACAGCACTCCGCAGGACGGCGCAACGATTTCGGTAAAGGCGCCGGCCGCCACGGCGACAACGGGAATGCCGCTGGCCATGGCCTCAAGAATCACCAGGCCAAAGGTTTCCTGATCACCCGCGTGCAACAGTGCGTCGGCGCTGGCCAGCAGGCGCGCGACCTCACTAGCAGGGCAGAAGTGATCAATCACCGAGACGTTATCCGGAACGGCTGTCGGCATGTGTGATCCGACGAGCAGCAAGTGATAACCGCGACCCAGTTGCTTCATGCAGTCCAGCAACACGGGCAGGTTTTTCTCACGAGAGCCACGTCCAGCAAAAATCAACAGATGGGTGTCCTCTGTCAGTCCTAATTCAGCTTTGACTCTAGGGTCGCGCAAGGTGGGGGTAAACCTCACCAGGTCTACGCCTAATTGTTGAACATGGACATTCTGCACACCCAAGCTTATGAGTTTGTTGGCCATGATGCTGCTGGGCGCTAATACCCGGTCGAAGTTACTGTAAAGCTTGCTGACATAAGCTTCGACGTTTGTCCCGATCCAACTTCCGATACGGTTACTTACCAACAGCGGCAAATCGGAATGGTAGAAGCCGATAACGGGCACATCCAATTGACGACGGGCATCCAGCGCCGCCCAAGCTGTCAAATAAGGATCGCCAACTTCAATAAGATCTGGCTGTAAATCATGAAGGACGTTTCGCCAGGGAGCCAAGCGAAGAGGAAATCGATAGCCGTTGCCGAAGGGCACAGCCGGGGCCGGTACTTTATAAATACCATCCTTATGGCTAAGGCTGGCGCCGGGAATCAAGAGGCTGTGGCGAACTCCTGGATAGCGTCCCAGGCGACGATGTTTGGCATCAAGATAGGTGCGCACGC
>NZ_JAMFRV010000616.1 GCF_026224925.1 Pseudomonas sp.
CGGGCAAGACGATGACTGGAGCGAACGCTTGTTGGCCCGCGACTTTGTGCAGGCCTACGAAGAACAGGTTCGTCTGATCGACAGCCTTCACACCGACCCTCAAGGATGACGCGCATGTCCTGCTCCATGACTTCTTATTTCAAATCGCTGTGGATCTTTGCGGCCCTGTTGCTATTGGCCGGATGCTCGACGCTGTCGCCGTATTCCAAGCTGACCAAGCTGGACTTGACGCTGAACGCCAGCGACCAACTCAACCCAGATTTGCACGGCCGACCCTCGCCGATTGTCGTGCGTTTGATCGAGCTGAAAAATCCGGTGGCCTTTGAAAACGCCGATTTCTTCAGCCTGTATGAACGCGCCAAAGAGTCTCTGGCCCCGGACATGGTGGCCAGTGAAGAGCTGGAGTTGCGACCGGGCGAAAGCCTCGATCTCAAGCTCAGCGTCGACAGCGGCAGCCGTTACGTCGGCGTTCTCGCCGCCTACCGCGACCTACCAGAAACCAAATGGCGTTACGTGGTTCAGCTCACCCCCAACGAACGCACCTACGCCGAGTTGCGCCTGGATCAAGCCGGCATCCACAACGCCACCACCCTTCTGGGCAAGGCAGGAGACTGACCATGAACGCTCATAAAGTCATTTGGCGCGAAGGCATGCTCCTGCGCCCGCAACACTTTCAGCACAGCGACCGCTATTACGATTACCAGATGAATACCCGCACCCAGCTGACGGGGCGCTACATGTGGGGTTTTCTGGAGCTGGCGATTGATCAAGCGCCGTTAAAAGACAGCAAACTGGTGATTAGCCGCGCCACCGGCATTTTGCCCGACGGCAGCCTGTTCGACCTGGATGGCCGTGAAAAGCCGTTGATGATCCAGATACCGCCCAACATCGGTAAAACCCCGGTCTACCTGGCGCTGCCAGTGGTGACCGGCAACCACATCGAAGCCCGAGCCAGCGAAGACAAAGACGTACTCGCACGCTATTCCATCTACGACGCCAACATTTCCAATTCCAACGCTGGGGAGGGCATTGCCAGCCAAGTGCAATGCGGTCTCCCGGATTTTCGTTTGCTGCTGGGTGAACAAAAAAGCGATCAGGTGTTTGTCACGCTCAAGCTCGGCGAGATCCTGGATTGCACGGCAGACGGCGGGGTGACGCTTAACGGTGACTTTGCACCGACGGTCATTCACGCCAAAGCGTCAACCTACGTGGTGGCTTGCCTGGCGACAGCCTTAAGCTTGGTGGATACCCGTGCGGCGGCCTTGGCCGAGCGCCTTAGCGCCAACGGCAAGGCAGGCGGCTCCGAAGTCGGTGACTTCATGCTGATGCAGATGATGAACCGCACGCAGCTGATACTGCAGCATTACCAAGATCTGCAACACGTCCACCCCGAAGAACTGTACCGCACACTGCTGGCAGTGGTCGGCGAGCTATCGACCTTCGCCAGTGCGAACAGACGTACGCCAACGACGCTCAGCTATGTGCACAGTGATTTGAGCCGGAGTTTTAACGCGCTGATTACTGTTTTCCAGCAAATGATGAGCATGGTGCTGGAGGAGCATGCGACGCCGTTGCCGCTGATGCCGCATCAGTACGGTGTTCAGGTCGCCCTCGTTGCCGACCACTCGCATTTCGAAACGTCGTCCTTCGTACTGGTGGCCGGTGCGCAATGCACCGCCGAGGATCTGCGCAAACGTCTGCTCGCACAGCTCAAAGTCGGGACCGTAGAAACCATCCGCGGCATGGTCAATCACCACATGCCTGGTTTACGCGTGCGACCGCTACCGGTGGCGCCACGTCAGATTGCGTACCACGCCGACAAGGTCTACTTCGCCCTTGATTTAAGCGTCGACGAACTGGCGCAACTCAGTAAGTCAGGTGGATTTGCATTTCATGTGCCTGCAGATATTCCGGCGCTTGAGCTGAAATTTTGGGCGATCAAAAAATGAACGAAATAAGCCGTGAAACCGGTCATAAAAATGATCAGACCCAGCTTGCACCGCATATTGGTGGCAAGGTCGGCACACAGCGGGTCACTGATCGGAAGCCCCCAGTTATAGAGCTAGAGGTTCAGGATGCCAGGCAAACATTCAGTGCCAGTATCAATCCTCTTGTGGCGGCCGCTGCCTCGCTATTGTCGAAGCTCGTCGAGCTCCAGCACACAGCAAAAATTGACAACTTTGACGAGTTAAAAAAGGAGTGGACGCGAGAGCTTGGGACTTTTCAGTCGCGTGCGCTGAATCTCAATGCTGAAAGCTATTTGCTTAACGACGCGTCATACGTGTTGTGCACCGTCCTTGATGAAGCTGCGGTGATTGCAGAACTGAAAGCGTCGCCTTCGCTAGACCCCAAAAAAGGTTGGTCGGCATCGGCATCCAGCCTGCTTTATCAAATGCACACGGAAACCTTCGGCGGCGAGAAATTTTTCATTTTGCTGGACCGCCTCAGAGGCAATCCGGTCAAGCACTTGGACCTCCTGGAGCTTATGTATCTCTGCCTGGCGCTGGAGTTCAAAGGCAAGTATCACTCGGCGGATAAGCAAGGTGATGCTGAGCTTAACGACATCCGCGACGGTCTTTATCGGACCATCCGCCACCTGCGCGGGGATGCGCTGCGCGAATTGTCGCCCCACTGGCATGGCCTTAAGGATCAGCGTCGTAACCTGGTTCGTATCGTTCCGTGGTGGATGGTGGTGCTGTTCACACTCATGTGTCTTGGAGTCATGTACTCCGGGTTTTCGTGGGTGCTGAGCGAACAACGCGAAACCGTTCTTGAACCTTACCGTCAGCTTGATGCGGCAGTGATCCAACCGCCGTTGCAGGGCAGGGATGCATGATGAAAATTTTCTTTAAAAAGCTGGCGACCTTCCTCGGGAAAACCTGGGTATGGACGCTCTTGCTGGTGTTGTTTGCTGCGTTGGCAGTATGGTTTTTCGGACCGCTGCTGGCGGTCGATGATCATAAGTTTTGGCAGGACGCGAGCCACCGTTTGCTGAGTATCAGCGTGCTGTTCTTGGCATGGGGTCTGTTCATTGTCTATGACAGCTGGAGCACTACCCGTCGTAAGAACGCAGCAGAGACCGATGCTGACAACAAGGGCCAGCTATTACTCACACTGCGAATCGAGGATGACGAAAAACGCCTGCGCAAGTTATTTAAAAAGGCTGTTCGTACATTAAAGACCGCCAGCTTGTATCGCGGACGAAGTGAACGTTGGCGCGACGATTTACCTTGGTATTTGCTGATGGGTCCAGAGAGCAGCGGCAAGAGCAGTTTGCTGAAGCAGTCAGGCCTAGAGTTTCCACTCAATAAAATCAGCACTGAAGACAAATCGGCTGACCCGGATTTCTGCGAGTGGTACTTCGGAGAACATGGCGTATTGATCGACACAGCAGCGCGCTACCTTAAGCATGCTCCAGACACTGTCGATAGCCATTCCTGGAAAACGCTGCTCGGCCTGCTCCGAGCGCGTCGCCGTAATCGACCGCTCAACGGTCTTATCATCACAGTACCGATGGAGCTACTCGAAACCGATCAAGTTGGTTTGACGGAGCTTTCCGAGTCAGTTCGTGATCGGTTAAACGATATCCGCAAGCAGCTGCGTGTCGATTTACCGGTCTATTTGGTGATCAGTAAAGCCGACCAAATCATCGGCTTTGAAGCGTTTTTCGAGCAGCTGACGCGGGAAGAAAGCGATCAAGTATTGGGTGCAAGTTTTGAAAAAGGACAGAGTAGCAATGATCGCGAAGCGCTCCGTCATGAGTTTGAGGAACTGCTCCGACGCCTGAACAGTCAGGTCATCACGCGCATGCAGCAAGAACAAAAACCAGCCCGGCGCGCCCTGATTCTTGACTTCCCCCATAGGCTTGGAAAAGTTGGCGAAAGCTTGGGTAACTTTGTTGCCCAAGCTTTCGGCGGCAATCGTTACGAGCGCGCCAGTCAGCTTCGAGGCTTCTATCTGACCAGCGCTCGGCAGAACGCAGAGCAGGCCGATACCAATGGCGCAGGACAATCTGCATTCGCCGGCTCTGCCCGCTTCATCAACCATCTACTAAGCCGAGTCATCTTTCCCGAAGCCGAACTCGCCGGGCTTAACAAACGCGAGCGGCGCCGAATTCACTGGGGACAGCGCGCGTTGTACGTGACGGCATTCGCAGCACTCGGGGTCTTCGGTTTGCTTTGGGCTTTAGGCTTTTCCGCCAACCACAGCCGCCTGGAACAACTGCGTGAATTCGCGCAAAACCTGACCAAACAACATGCCGAATTGGCCCCACAAGACGATGCCATGGCGGCGCTTCAACTGCTGAACACCGGTTATGCCGCGAGCCAAATATTCCCGGCTCTGGGTGATGTGCAACTGCACGAACGCAGCGGGCTGTATCAGGGCGAACCGAGTAACCCGGTATTGGATGACGCTTACCAGCGCGAACTGCAAAAACAACTGCTGCCCCGTGTTGCTCGCACCCTCGAAGCGCAAGTGCGCGCCAACATGAACAACCGCGAAAAACTGCTGGGTAGCCTGCGTGCTTACCTGATGCTCAACCTCAACGAGCGCCGTGATTCGACCTGGCTCAAAGACTGGGTTGCCGCCGATTGGTCGATGCGCTACATGGGCAATACCCCTGTGCAAAATGGCTTGAGCGAACACTTCAATCGCCTGCTGGCACATGGATTTGTCTACCCGCTCAATGAGGGCCTGGTCGCCCAGGCACGTCAGGTATTGCACGCAGAATCCCAAGCCGCCGTCGTCTATCGGTCACTGCGCGAGCAAGCCCAAAGCTTGCCGGAGTACCGTCTCAGCCAACACATGGGGCCGCAAGGCGGATTGTTTCGCGGCACCGACTACCTGATTCCAGGCTTCTACACTCAGCGCGGTTATGAGCAATTCTTCACCACAAAAGGCGCGAGCCTGGTGAACGAAATCCTTCGTGATAACTGGGTGCTGGGTGAAAGCACCGGTATCAGCGGCATGGACCTGCGGCGCTTGATGGTCGAACTGGAGCAGCTGTATTTCCGTGACTACGCCAACCATTGGGGCGAGGCCATCGGCCAAATCAGCTTGCAACCGTTTGGCCGTGCAGGCGAGGGCGCCAATCAACTCGCGGGCCTGATCGCGTCCAATTCACCCCTGCTGCAACTGCTGGTCGAAGTCCGCGACAACACCCGCTTCCCTGACCTGAGCGAAGGCGTTGCACAACTGGCCGATGCTGCTGGCGATGCTGGCGGCAAGTTAGGCGCGCTAGGTAAAGTGGCCTCTGCCGCAGCCGAAAAAGCCCAAGACGCACTTGCCAAGGGTTTGCCGGACACGGCGAAGAAATCCATGCAACGTCGTTTTGAACCGCTGCATCAATTGCTCGACGCCAACAACGGTCCGGCCCCAGAACTGATGCCGACGTTACAGGCGCTCAACGACCTGCAACTGCAAGTCGCCACCTTGGCCCGTTCCAGCCAGCCAGACCAAGCCGCGTATGAAATGGCCAAGCTGCGCATGACCGGCCAGCGTGATGCCCTTAATAGCTTGCGCGGTGCAACCAGTCGCTTGCCACGGCCCATCAGTGGTTGGCTCGACGTGTTGGCCGAAGACACCTGGATGCTGGTGCTCAACGACGCGTATCAGTACCTCAACCAGCGTTACCTCAGCGAGCTGCACGAGTTCTACAGCAAAGCCCTGCACCAGCGTTATCCGTTCAATGCCCACAGCACCAGCGACGTGGCCATCAGCGATTTCCGCGAGTTCTTCAAAGCGCAAGGCGTGGCCGACCGCTTCTTCGACAGCTACATGCAGCCCTTCGTCAGCGGCACGCCGGGTAACTACCGCTTGCGCAGCATCGACGGCCGCAGCTTGCCGATGTCGCGTTTGTACCTGGTGCAAATGGGCCATGCGCACGTCATTCGCCAAAGCTTCTTCGCCCATGACCCGAACGAGCCGCAGGTGCAATTCAAGCTTGAGCCCTACACCCTGGACCCCACCGTGAGCCGCGCCGAGTTCCGTTTCGGCAACCAGCAAATGGACTACCGCCACGGCCCTATCGTGCCGATGTCCTTCACCTGGCCCACCGATGCCGAAGACGGACGCACCAGCCTAGTACTGGACAAAATGGTCGGTCGCCCTATCGGTATCGAGAAAAACACCGGGCCATGGTCGCTGTTCCGCCTGTTCGACTTGATGGAAACCGAATACCTCAAAGGCCGGGATGTGATGGTCCTCAAAGCGGACGTCGGTGGCCTGCGCGCCAATTACTTGTTGCTGGCACAGCGCTCGCCGAACCCGTTCGACGTGGCTGCACTGCGCAACTTCCGTTTGCCGGCCCAGCTTTGATGGTGCAGGCAAACCCTTGGCGCAGCGTAGCGCGCACCGACACCGGCAATGTTCGAGCGCGCAACGAAGACGCTTTTCTCGACTGCCCACAGCGCGGGCTGTGGGCGGTCGCCGATGGCATGGGCGGCCACCAGTGTGGCGATGTCGCCAGCCAACTGATCGTCACCCACCTCGGCGAACTGCCCGAGGTGGGTAGCTTTGACGAGGGTGTGATTGCGGTTCGCCAGTGTTTGCACTGGCTGAATCGGCGCATGAGCCAGGAACTGACCATCACCCCCGAGCGCCGCGACAACATCATGGGCAGCACCGTGGTGGCATTGCTGATCGAGGGCAACCGTGGTGCCTGTGTGTGGGCGGGCGACAGCCGTTGCTACCTGTTGCGCAAAGGTCGTTTGCATCAACTGACCCGCGACCATTGCGTGTTGGAGGAACTGATCGAGGAGCAAAAAATGTCCCCCGAAAAAGCTCGTATACATCCCAACGCTTACGCATTGACTCGGGCCATCGGCGTGGGCGACCCGCTCCAACTGGAAGTGATGGAGCTGGAGGTATTCGCGGGCGATGTGTTTTTACTGTGCAGCGATGGTTTTTATCAAGACCTCGAAAACGACGTGTTGCGCGATACCTTGAGCCTGGAGGCATTTCACACGTTGTTCGACGCCGTACTGGGCAGCAGGGCCTTGGACAATCTGACCGCTGTGGTCATCAGCCAATGACCGAGACTTTGCCACCCTTACCTGAGGTGCTGGCTGGCCGTTATCGCATCGAGCGTTTGCTGGGTGCGGGTGGCATGGGCCTGGTCTATCGGGCGCGGGATTTGTTGCATGAGCAAATGGGCGCTCCCGATGCCTCCATCGCGGTGAAGCTTCTTAGCGACGTGTTTGCGGCCTCACCAGATGCAAGTTCATTGCTGTATAGCGAGTTTGTACTGACCCAGCATTTGCGTCACCCCGGCGTGGTGCAGGTGTTTGATTTTGCTATTGAGCCCGCCAATCAGCGCGCATTTATCACCATGGAGTTGATGCGTGGCCTGCCTTTGGACCGGCTGCTCTGCGAGCGCCCGTTAGGGGTGCCATGGATCGAATTGCGTGACATCGCCATTGAGCTACTTGATGCACTGGCGCACGCCCACAGTCGAGGCGTGCTGCACGGTGACCTTAAACCCAGCAACGTCATGCTGACGGAAGACGGTCTGCGCCTATTTGATTTTGGCCTCGGGCAAGCGGTTAACGGCGTGCTGGCGGGGTTACCCAAATTGCGTCGAGAAACCCTCAATGCCTGGACGCCTTCATACGCGGCGCCCGAATTGCTCGAAGGGGGTGCGCTGTCCTTGCGAACCGATATGTTTGCCGTCGCCTGTGTGCTGTTCGAACTGGCGGGTGGCAAACATCCATTCCAGCGATTGAGTGGGATTGAGGCGCGAGAACAGAAACTGGATCGTGGTCTGAACTGCCCAAAACATTTACCCACAACCTGCTGGCCCGCAGTGAAAAATGCGCTAGCACTCAAGCCTCAAAAACGCACGATTGATGCCCGAGCACTACGGGATATTTTTCGAGAAGCGCCACCTGCGAGGTCTTGGCGTTGGTTTTAAGTCGATTAAGCAAATGTAGGGAGCTTTCCTACACACGAAGCGGATTGGGACGGCATTTTTTTGAGGTGGTATCGGTCAAGGTCGGTCTTTAACATTTCGATACAAGGACCGACAAATGTCTCATTCGGCCAGCACCACAAAAATCACCCTGCAGGTAAAAGGCGAGCAAGAAAATAACCTTTTGGTGCTCTCGTTCTGCGGTGAAGAAGCCATCAGCCAGCTTTACCAAATCACTATTGAAGTGGTTACCGAGCGTGATCCCCGGGACTTTGAAAACCTACTGCACCAAGAAGCCTTTCTGCGCTTTGGGGATGGCGGTGAAGGCCTGCACGGTCACATCTACTCCCTCAAAAAGGGCAGGGCGGGGCCTCGCTTTACGTCCTATACGCTGGTGCTCACACCCTTTATCTTCTACCTGCAATTTGCCAGTCACCGCCGTATTTTCCAACACCAGACGACCACCCAAATCATCAGCCAGGTGCTCAAGGAGAACGGGATACTGAGCGGCCTGCATTTTGAGTTCAAAGCAGGAGGCGTGCCTACGCCTGCGCGCGATTACTGCGTCCAATATGCTGAATCTGACCTCGATTTTATTTTGAGGTTATGCGAGGAAGACGGCCGTTGGTTCTATTTTGAGCACACAGCAGAAGGTCATCGCCTGATCTTCGGTGATGACGAAATCCTCTTTCACAAAAAACCGGCATTGGTCCTACCCCATGTAGCGATTAACGGAATGGTGCCTGAAGGCCCGTCCATCAACGACTTCAGCGTGCGCGTCATTGCCCGCACCAGTGAAGTGGTCAGCCGTGATTTCGATTTCCAGCAAGCTCACGTTCAGCTGGAAACACTCAAAAAATCTAATATGCGCCCGCACCTGGAGGACTACGTTTACCCCGGTAACTTCACCGAGGAGTCCGGTGGCCGCGAGCGCGCAAAACGAATGCTGGAGCGCCACAGAAGCGACTATCAGCTCGCTCAAGGCGCGACCAATCAGGCACTTCTGCGAAGTGGATCGCTACTGCGTGTCGAGGAACATTCGGACCCGGACTGGAACGTTCTTTGGGTATTGCTTTGCGTCAAGCACGAGGCCTACCAGCCGCAAGTGCTGGAAGAGTTCGGCGCCAGCACGCTCGATAACGGCGCCGGAATTGCGCAGGGATACCGCAATACGTTCACTGCCATCCCGGAAAAGGTCCAGTTTCGGCCCCAACTGCAACACCCGATTTCGAGGATTTATGGCAGTCAGACCGCCAAAGTCACTGGACCGAAGGGCGAAGAAATTTACTGCGACGAATACGGACGGGTACGCATCAAGTTCCATTGGGATCGCGTTGAGCAAGACGATGAGACCACCAGTTGCTGGGTGCGTGTCTCCTCTAGCTCTGCTGGCGCGGGCCATGGCGCAGTTGCCATTCCCCGAGTAGGCGATGAAGTGGTCATCACCTTTATGAACGGTGATCCAGCACAGCCAATGATCACCGGGTGCGTAGCGAACAGCCAGCGCCCGGTGCCTTACGCACTTCCAGAACACAAAACCAAAAGCGTTTTCCGCTCCAGAAGCACGCCCGCCAGCACCGGCTACAACGAGCTGTACCTTGAGGACAAAAGCGGCAGTGAAATGATCTATGTTCGCGCCCAGCGGGACATGGAACAAAACATCCAGAACGACAGCCGCATTCAGGTCGGCAACGAACGACTGGAGACCATCACCGGCAAAAGCACCTCGGTGCTCAACGCTGCCGAAGACCGCACCACCACCGGTCCGCGATCAGTTCAATTATTAGATGGCGATAACCTGAAAGTCGCCACCAGCAGCCACACCGAGGTGGGGCAAGTGCTAACCGTCAAAACCGGCGTGGAAACTCACCTCAAGTCCAGCGGCAACATTGTCCTGGACGCAGGTGTAAGCCTGTCGCTGAGCGCGGGCGGGCATCACTTGATCATCAGTGCTGCGGGCATCTTCGTCAGCTCCCTAGTCGTACTCGGTGGTGCTCCCATCCCCGGCACACCGGCCAGCCCAACAATCCCAGGCTCCGTCGCTGCGCTAATCGCGCCACCTGATTTACCTCCCGTCATGGCCCTCTCCCAAAGCGCTGTTATGGCGCAAACCAAAGCCTTGGGCGCTGACTTCTGCCCCCTCTGCGAAGCCTGCCGTGACGGCCTTTGCACGCTTGAAGGAACTGCCGCATGAACCACCTCCCCAACCAATGGATGGCCGAACAATCGCGCCTCGCGCGGTCCACGTACCTGATCTTCGATTCGGAAGGTGAACGGGAAACCTACCAAGCGCTGCTGGCTCTGGAACCTACGCCAAACTACATCAGCGTCTATGCCCAAACCCCGATCAGCGCTATAGCAACCGGGCCACTAATCCTGCAAATCAGCAGCGCAATGAAGCCGCTACTCAACTCACTGCTCGACACCCCCGAGCGCAACTGGGGCTGGTTAGTCAGCTGTAAAGGCGACCAACTGACCGCCATGGCCGAGCACTGGCGCGCCCGAATCATCATCGGCCAACGTCCCGAGCAATCGCTTTACCGATTCCACGACAACCGGGTATTGGCACGGGCGCTGAATCATTTGAAACCCGAAGCTCTGCCTGAATACCTTGGACCGATTGCCGGTGTTCTTTATTGGGATGGGATGAAGTGGACGACGGTTGAGAATCCGAGTCCTGGCGTTTATCCAGTGCCCAGTAATCCGGGTTGGTTGGGAGTGCCTGCGCCGGTGGAGCAATCGAGGGCGATATTGCTTACCAATATCGAGCGATATGTGCGCGCAGAACATGCCGAAGAAATATATGAGCTGGAACAACGTACATATATCAACGCGTGGATAAATAAGCAACTCGATGATGCTGACCTGTGGAATTGGCATACGCCGGAACAGTTACAGTTTTTGGTAACCCAGCGGCTCAAGGAAGAAAAAGGAGCCATTATTGAAAGCTGGCTGCCAAAAGAGAACGAAACACCGCAGCAGCATTTTGATCGAATTTATAAAGAAGCGACATACTGGGCCGGCGGCAACTAATATGAATATACTGACTAAGACGGTTACAAGGAAAATTAAGAAGCGCGCTGCATGGGCGACTATTATTTTCCCCATGCTGCTAGCAAGCGGCTGCGGCGCAACGGATAACGACAAGTTCACGTTGAAAACTGCGATGCCCGCAAACTTTAAACTTGAGGCTGACGGCTACTATATTCCGGCCACGGCGCAAGAGTGCAAGGCCCCATGGACCAGGAGAAAGTATGTTGCAGACAGAGAGTCTTCCACCAGCGGAACGAAGGATTCCGATTATACGGCGGTGCTTCATATACCGCTAAAGGTGATCGCGGGCGATTGTCCGCTGATACTAGGAGGCTTGAAACTAGATATCGAGGGGAAATGGGGGCCAGGGATGTGGGACGTAGATGGAGTTAAAGCGAGTATTTCTATTCGCGACAAAGATCCTGGCGACAGTGAAAAGTTAGTTAGCACGGAAAGTACCATTCTTAATGGTGAATGCCAATGGTTTTTTAGAACTATGGGGCCAAAGCGTTTCCTCGCAAAAGTCATGAAGTGCAGCGCCATCGACAAAAACGGTCAGGTTTTGAAATATTCTCCAGGAGGCAGTATTCAACGTGACAAGTTGCCCGGCCAGACGATTAATATGTCTATTAGACTGGCTGATACCGAAAAGCCCTATTACAAAGGGTTTTGGTTTAAGGCCGCTGCTGGCGGCTGGAAACCGTGCGATGCGAACTGGGGTCGCGACATGGAAGAGGAGTGCTTAACACCGCCTAAATTCAAAAACTTCATTATGCCTGATGGTCGTGACTGTAGCGTCTATCCAACGTGCACCGAATAAGGAATTATGACTATGATTATTCATGATCTAAATGCGGCAATCTTTGCACGTAAAACCGTCACCACTCCACATGGTGGAGAATGGATAGGTTCTGATATACGGCCATTACAAAGGTCGTCAGATTTAACTGAAAAACGGACTAAACGCACGTTCTTGGGGAATATCTCAAAACACTATAAACGAATAGCTCTTATAACCCCCATGCTGCTAGCAAGCGGCTGCGGCGCAACGGATAACGACAAGTTCACGTTGAAAACTGCGATGCCCGCAAACTTTA
>NZ_JAMFRV010000061.1 GCF_026224925.1 Pseudomonas sp.
CTGTGTTCAGGTTTAATGTTACGGGGCACACAGCATTCTGATAACTATCGCGTCTGGAATCCCAGTCCGACGTCAGTGGCCAATCAGGGTGTCTCCTTTTCATATTTAAGGCACGACGCTCGGTATGATCGCTTAGGGCTGATCAACTACAACGGTTATGCGTTAAAACCTGCGGACTCCGTCTCTGCACCAGAAGAAAAATTAAAAGTCGTCTGCTTCTTTCCACTTGATGCATGGACGGATACCCGTGACCAAAACGGTTGCGGGGATAACAGCACCACGGCGGCGAAAGAATCACAGTGCAAAGAAATCTCTGTACGCACGGCGGAGGACTGGATAAAGGACTACAACCGAGTAAAAAAAGAACGACCTGAAATTTGCAGCTTTGACGTTACAGAAGAAAAAAAGGCTGAAGCAGTTAGAGCCTTTAATGAGGGGCTGCGAGCGATGCAGTTGCTCAAAGAAGAGAGCTTTTCGCGTCAGGATGAGATACGGGTCGTCACGTGGGACCAGGACAAACCAGAACAACTGCCCATCCTGGCGTTCATTTACACCCGAGGGCTTGGCTTGAAAGGTGCGCAGGCCGACCAGAAGGATTTGTACAATGCGACCGGAAAGTGGGTTCCAGTGATCAACCTTGACCTGCCTGACACGCTAAAAGATGAGGCCACGTTTACCTATAAAATTGCCGACCAGGCAGTCAACGAACCTTCGTCATCGTGTGGCCCCTATATACAAAGTGCTGTATGGAGACGTGCTGACGTTGAGGGCTTCGACAACCAAATAGATCAATTGTCAGTGACACCTACCTCCTGTGGAAGAAACATGACCGCCAAACAAACGGACGCCGCGTTTGCAGAACTGTCGAACAAATATCGCGATCAGGCTAAGTGGTCACCTGAATCAGATAACAGCATGAGAAGACAATTCCTGTGTTTGCGGTTGATGTATTCAGACAATCCAACCTGGAACATAGAACCGTTCCGGCCTTACGTCTCGGCGGAACAGGCCAAGGCAACGAAATGTAATCCGCGCCCCTAAACATGCAACGCTAACCGAAATAGAGGTTAACGAACCGCTTTATCCAAAACCAAATAACGCAAAACAGGCATATACACCGCTGAAGCGTATGGCCTTCGACGCCATCAGCACTGCCATGAACCCCATAGGGTCAGAGCTTCCTTATCGCCACAGGAGCACATTGTTATGGATGCCAAGTCTACAGTCTACCAACGTTTTTTTTTCGACACGAGGTCAGTGTTAACTAGTCTACTTTTAATTACGCTCACCGCGCTTTGGACGGCGGCTGTATATGCTGGACCCGGCGCAGAAGCGGCAAAAAAAATGGACGATTACTACCAAAAAACTGTAGATAATTGTGGAGCAGAACGTCCCGCCTATTTATGTTCCGGACTGATGCTTAGAGGTACGCAGCATTCGGAAAAATATTTTATCTGGAATCCTAGCCCTACCTCAGTAGCCAATGGCGGCGCTTCCTTTTCTTACTTGAGAAAAGATGCAAAATACGACCGTCTGGGTCTCTTAAACTATAATGGTTACGCAGTAAAACCCGCCGATGAGGTCACGCTTCCCGAAAAGAAACTTAACGTGGTTTGTTTTTTTCCAATCGACGCTTGGACCGACACACGTGATCAACAAGGCTGTGGTGACAACAGTACAACGGTAACGAAAGAATTTTTTTGCAATAAAATAAACGTTCTCACCTCGCAGCAGTGGTTTACTAATTACACGCAAGTAGGCAAGAAGAGGCCAAACGTGTGTGCATTTGATGTTCGGGAAACTAGTAAATCGGAAGCGGTGAACGCGTTTAATCAAGGTCTGCGTGCCATGGGGTTGTTAGGAGCTGAAGGGTTTTCTAGGCAAAACGAAATTCGGGTTGCCACATGGGCCCAGAATGTTCCGGAAGAACTCCCAATTCTGGCATTCATATACACCCGTAAGCTTGCGCTTGCCAGTGCTAAAGCGGACCAATCAGATTTTTACAATAAGACAGGCAAATGGATCCCGGTTATTAATCTTGACTTGCCTAACGTACCTGTTGCAGACGCGAAGTTTACCTACAAACCTGATGACCAGGCAGTCGCTGAGTCAAACTCGGCGTGCATGCCGTTCATTGAAAACGCAGTTTGGACAACCACAGTAAACAAGGAGCTGGGTAAGAACGTAGCACAACTTATTATCACACCCAGCGCCTGCGGCAGGGCCTTTTCACCTGCACAAGCAGATGCAGCCTTTGACGAACTCACCGCTAGATTTAGAGAAAAGGGAAAGTGGGGAGCCTATAATGACGACAGCATGAAACTTCAGTTTCTCTGCCTGCGCCAGAACTATCCAAACAATGCCACTTGGAACATAGAACCTATTCGGCCCTACGTCAGCGCTGAAGAAGAAACTCGTACTCGCTGCAACCCTTATCAAACCGATATCCCGGTGGAGACGCCACAACAGATAGTTGAAAGAATAAACAAAAATTATAACCAAAAGCATTCATCCAACAATCCTTGCAAAGAGGATAAATCGGGAAACCTCAGAGGCCATTATTATTGTGACGGGGTAACTTTACGCACGGTGGATGATGGAAAATTTACTCCTTGGAGCTACAGTCCTAATGCCAAAAAAATCGGATCTACATCTTTCAGCTGGATCAGAGCCGACTTCAATACACCCAAGCTCTATCACGCTGCAGGCTTTATATTAAGAACACCTGCAGACGACATAGCAAAAGGATTAATCCCCTTTGATATTGGCTGGGAATGTTTGTACCCCTATGACGCATCCACCTCTCCGAGGCATGGTTTTAGAGGGTGTGATTTCATAAATGATGATGTACAGAACCCAGCAACACAATCAAACGCTGTAAACCGCAACAGCGCCAATGTGTATGGGTCCTGCGGAGAGCTTAACATCAGTAACAGCATCGAGTGGCTTAATTACGCGAGCAAAAATCCTATACCTATATGTTCTTTCGAAGCAGAAAGTCCTCAGGGTTGGGATGCTATGATTACGCTTCAGAATAACTTCCATCCTTCTCGCAGCACTCCCCAGGGAAATGCGTGGGAAACGCGTCGCGCTATAACTCCATGGAACGAACTCTTATTAAAAAACAAAACTGTCGTCGACAGCGATTTGGCACAGTTTATTGTGCCCCATATCGATGCAGTATTTTATGATATATCTAAGCCCGACGGATTAGCCACTGCCCGAAACTTTCAATCGAAAATTCAAATAGATGGCTATCCAATTGTCCCAATCGTACGAGTGAATTTTACGGCACCTCCACAAAACCGATTCAGCTATCAGCCTTCTGACCAACTCCCTAACAGTTGTGAGACCTATTTTGAATCGAGTACGTGGGTCCCATATACAGAATTAGATAACGTACCAGCATACTTTCTCAAGGCCGTTCCATCTGAATGCCTAAAGCGACAAACACCGCGCCCTTTGGATATGGCATTTGGCGAGTTACGGCGGCTTCATCGAAATGATCCGGAATGGGACGAACAGCACTCGCTCGGCATGCGAAATCAATTGACGTGCCTTGCGATGAAAAAACCCAACGGGTCAGACTGGCCAATTAAACCTTCCTATAATAATTTCCCGCTAGAGTATTTAATCCAAAGAAACTGCTCCTCAAAATAATCCAGCTAATATTCTGAGTCTTCCTGTCTGTGTCATCTGGGTGAACGACGTTTAATCATCCAAACATTATCAGCCTGAGGTTTGCCGGTATTCGCAGTGGCTTATCTCAGGCTGGTTTTTCCCCTCACTTTTCCTCGATTCGAAACCCATACCGTGGAAAGTGCACATGCACCACTCCCGTACGCTCATCTTCACGGCGCAGGATCAGTTCTTCGCTGCCGCTGAAGACCAATTCACCCTCCACTGGATCGACACCATAGTCGATAGCCGAGATGGCGACTTTCTGGCCCGGAGTGAAACCGTTCGGGTCAGTAAAGTCTTCGTCTGGCAGCGGCGCCGGTGTGGCGTTTCGCGCAATTTCCAGGGCGTCGGTTGAGCTCAGCGCACTAAAGGCGCCATGACCAAGGCCCTCCACGCGTTGGTACCACGCGCTAATGGCCGGGTATTCATCTACCAGCGGCGCAGTGACGGAGCCCTGCTTGATGAACCACAGCGGATGAGCCAAAGCGAGGTCAGCGATTGAGGGTTCACCAAACAGGAAGTCGCCATTACGCTCAAGTTGTAGTTCCAGACGCGCCATCAGCGTTGGCCATTGGTGCTTGGCTTGCTCCAGCGTGACCCTTACGGCATTGCCACCCGAGAACAGCCCGGCACGGTCGGCGATAAACGCTTTGACTCCCTCAGGCGGCAGTTTGGCAAAACGTTGCGCAGCAGAAGCAGGCTGCAATGCGAGGCTGATCGCGTGCAGAAACATGACCGAATCGGCCCAGGCGGCGAGGCTGGCGACGGTGAATTCCTGGCCTTCGGGAAAGAATGCTGGTAGCGCTTTTTCTTGCTCCAGACGACGGGCAATGATGGCGGTGTCGCAGTAGATATCAGCGCCGACTTGCAGCACTGGGGTTTTGCGGTAGCCGCCCGTCAGAAGGGTTAGATCAGGTTTTGGCATGATCGGCGAAATCATTACAGAACGCCACGACAGCCCTTTGAACCCAAGCATTAACCGAGCTTTTTCAGAAAATGGTGAGGTTGGGTAGTGGTGCAGGATCAGCTCAGACATGTTCGGCTCCGCCCTTCAGATGGAAAGCCAGAAGCTTACCCCTCAGCGCTCGACGAGCCTATCCGTTCAGCCTGATGGCAAGTCATCACGACGGTGGATGAATACACCCTCAGGCCCGACCGCAACGCTCGACACCAGCGCTTCTTTTGCGCTTTTCTTCAACTGTTTGATCAAGCGTTCCTGGCGCAGGGCTTCGCGCTTGTCGCAACACGCCTCAATGTAAACCAGCGCCACTGCCGGGCTGGAATAAAAGAAGCGCGCGCCTTTGCCGCTTTGATGAGCAACAAAACGTCGCTGCGGATCGTCGCTGACTCCGCAGTACAACGCGCCATTGGCGGCGCGCACCAGATAGACAAACCAAGGCTTGGCGACACTGGTCGCCAAGGTGGCACTACTCGCTACAGGACTGACGCAAGAGATGGGCATTTGCTGAATAACACCCGCCGATACAGAAGAAGTCGGCGATTCTAGCAGATGGCAAACGCTGCAGCCTGATAGCGCTCTACTCGTCGTACTTGAGCCCTTCTCGATGGGTCAGTTGTTTGATGAGGTCGCGCTCCCGATCCTTTTGCTGCTCCTGCAATAGTTTCGCCCGGTTAAAGTATTCATCATTTAACTCTGGAAACTCATCCTCCAAGCGCACCCTTTCTTCCTCGAATGTTGCTTGTAGCTCGGCGAAGTCTGGGGCGTATTGGTCGCGTAACCAACTGACCCAAAAATCCCGGTCCGCTGCCGACGAGAGGAAACCCGCGCCATGCTGGTTGGCGACGACCTCGGTTTGAACGGCCAGTAACTCTTCGGGTGAAACCGATGCAGCCACTCGGTACAGCATACTGGCCGGAGGTTGCGGCAACCCAAGACGCTCGGCCAAACTCACGCGATAAGCCAGACGTACCTCGGCCGCATCCCGACCTTGGTTGTTAATAAGAGCAATGCGATCGACTTCATCCAGTCGGTACAACTGGCGCATCAGCCGGTAGAGGGTTGGCCCGCGCTCTGTTTCCGGTATTCCGTGAAGTGAGTTGCGGGTATAGACCTGAACTTCCATCTGATTGAACTGCAGACGAATACCATCGGCACAGGTTCGATTAGCGATGGGTTCCTCGGCCATGACATTGAGCAACACGCGCAACTCCACGTCCTGGGCGGCAGCGTCCAGGACGTTCCAGACACGCAACGTTAGTTCGCTCCGTGCCCTAAGGAAATCCGCAGATTCTTGAAGACGACTAACCAACGCCATGATCTGAGGTGAATCAGAAGCCGTTTCGAGTTGCGCCCACACGGCGCGCTGAGCGGCTATTTCTTCGCTTGAACCCATTAGCCAAGGCTCGACCGTAGACCGCGCAGAAAGTGAAGGGCCCACTCGACCATGCCTGTGTACAGCAACATCTGATTGCGCATCTGAGTCTGAAGAATCAGAGTCAGTATCAGAATTGTCCGAGTCGGACGACCAAGGGAGTTCAGTGGGCATATTACGAATATCGTCGGGTAAGTCCATGTAGAAACTGAACGACCTATGGTTGCCATGTTCACCCACATGGATAGCGGTCATCGCCTCACGGGATAGAGGATTACCATTTAAAGAAATCTCGGTGTGTGCAAAATTGCTTCGCCGGTTTCGAACTATTTGCTCGGGTAACTCTGTTATATGGTTTTCGCAAAGCGACAGCGAACTGATGCGTGACGGCACACTTTCGGTCAACCACTCAGGCCATTGGGCCAGACCGACGTTATCCAACGTCAAAGACTCCCAGTGGCGGGCGGCCAATACGGGGGTGTTAGAAATGGGGCCGAGCGTATTGCCGCTCAGATTGAGATGTTGAATCCGTTCACGGCTACTCAGGAACTCCATGGCGTCTTGATCTATTAACATCCCATGATCGACCAGGCCCAACTCTCTAAGAGAGATCAGCTCAGCCAGTACACGGGGAGGCGCTACCAAGACAGGCGAATGGCTGATGATGTCCAGGCTGATAATCCGCTGAAAACGCCTTAAAAATTCACCCAACTGAGTCTCGTCCGCTATCACGTTGCGTAATGTCAGGGCGTTGACGTGGCGATAAAAAGTCTCTGGCAATAACTGGGGAAAGCTCGACAGTTCGGATGAGTCAACCACTACGGCAAGCGGCGTTCGCCCTGCCGCCGATCGAGTCCAATTGCCGAGCAGGTCTTCGCTAATTTGTGTTCTGGTTTGCACGCCGTTGGCCGCAGGGACATTGGAACCTGAAGACGCCTCCCAATCTCGCAACGCCGTTTCCAGCTCGGCCTGTTCACCCAACAACTCGGCCAACTGCGCTTCAAGTTCCGGGGGCAGATCCAGATTAAAACTGAACGGCCTACCTGCCCGAGCTTCCCCCAGAAGGGCTTCGATGATCGCGCTGCGGGATAAACGATTGCCATGCAACGAGATACGCGTATCGCGTGGGCGATTCAGCTCACTGCCGATGATAGAGTCCGGCAACATGGCGATTCGATTATCGTTCAGTGACACTTCTGCGATGTGGTCGGGCAAAAGATCATTGAGCCAGACGGGCCAGCGCTCTAGCCCAACACGGTCGAGACCCAGGTACTGAAGATTCAGATGCACCGCCCCTGCCGGTGCATCGAATGATGCGAAGCTGTTACCGCTCAAATCCAGCCATTCGAGGTGCTGTAAACCTGCGATAAGGTCCAGGTCCGCCGCACGCAGGTACAGCCCCTGATTAATCAAGCGCAGTGTACGTAAGTTCGGAAGGTGGGTTGAAACGATACGCGGGAGGGCGAAAAAATCTGACGTTAATAGTGCCGCCGGCGCCGAACTGGTGATTTCCAGCGCAGTCAGTTGCGAAAATCTACCGAGGAACGTCTCAAGCACGTCAGAGCGACCAGCCGTGTATAACGAAACATGTGTACGGTCCATCTGCAATAGCACGTCGGACATTTCGAGTCGCTCAACTCGATTGAAAAACTCCGGCAATTGTTCAGGGAAATCCTCCAGCCCGACAGAGTTCAGACGCAACGTAGCAGGCACCTCACCTGACGTTGCCAGGCTGCTGGCTTGCCAATATTCCATAAGCGCGTCACCGATCCGAGTCCGGCTGAGCATTCTCGCTTCGCTTATGCCTTCGATTGCGCTCGCGGCGCTGGTCCATTGCTCAAGGCTTGCGCGCAACGCTTGTCTCTCGTCCAGCAATGCATCTAACCGGGCATTGATGTCGGCGTTGGTCATTCCGGCGTCGCGCATGACCGTCAACACGTTCTGCGCAGAAACATCATTTAGTTCAAGCAAGCCAATTTTGTCGAGTAAGTGATCCTCAAGGATATGTCCCGGCAGCACGCCCCGACCGCTCAGGGAATAGCCCAAGTAAACCTGTTTTATCCGCGTCGGCGTATTGAACTTCAAGCGCATTTTCTGTTGGCCGAGCGCGCGCGACGCCTGCTCTCTATCGGCAACCGCCAGGTTGGCAAGCGCCTGGTTTAGCTCTGAGCCTTGTGCGGGATGGGGAAAGCCAAGGGTGCGCCTGGGTCCGTCGGGCAATGCATGCAATATCGAAGCACAGAGGTTATTACCGTCGGTGGGAACGCTGTTGAGCGCGTGACCCTCGGCGTCAAACGCCTGATAGCGCCCCTTTGACTTGACCAGAAACTTGCGCTCCGGGGCTTGGGGATCACCAACGCTGTCCAGCAAGGTACCGTATGTGTTGCCTTCGCGGACCTCGATACGCACCTGATCCGACCAACCTGGTAATTTTTCCAGAAACCGCAGGCTCAGGGTTTCAGTGTCTGCAGTGGGCACGGACGTTAGGTAGAAACCTTCAAGCGCCCGGTTCAGTCGCGTTTCCCTCTGCTGCCAGGCTGCCGCTTCGGCCACACCCAAGGGAATGCGCCCGGTTTCCAGCATGCGTTGTTTCTCGACCGCAGTGAGGGTCACCAGCAGGTCCTCCGCCACGGCCTTTGGAGTCGTCGGGAAATCACGCTGGATCAACTTCAGCAGCGGATCGGTCGTCACTTCACTGGCGCTGTACAACCGCTCGAATTGTTCGGCGCGGGTAATGCCAGGCTCTAGGAGCGATGTTTCAAGTTTAGCGTCCAGTTGAAAGCGCTTGATCGTATCGTTCAGTTGCCCAGGAGGCGGCACACTATCAACATGAACCTGACGCAGCAGTGATTCGTCGATATCAGCGATTGCCAGTATTTCTTCAGAGGCGGTTTCGCTCAGTCCCGAGACAGAATGACCAAGCCGTTTGAATAACGTTTTTTTCGCCCACTGCTGCGGTAGTTCGCCTTCATGACGGAAAGCACCAGCACCGTTGTGTTCAAGCGCAGGCGTAAAAAGATGATTGTCGTTCGGGTGCTTGATTACCCATTTATTCTGGGCCCCATGGTGCTGGACCTCGTAGTGCTTGTCCTCGATGGTCAGGTATTTTTTGCCATTATGTTCGACCACCCCGTTGATATCAGGGGTGGCGCCTTCGGGCAGCGTACTTCGAAGTTCGAAGGGCGTTAAATCAGGTTTCCAAAGGCGCGTCTGCCCATTACTCAACTTGATGGGGATTACTTTGCCGATAAAGTTGTTGCTGGTAATCGACGGCGGCTCGGGCACTTGGTGGCCCGCAACCAGCAGCGCCATAAACGCGATCTGTGTCGCGGCGCCCATCAGGTGATCAAGACCCTCCTCCATGTCGCCGTGGCTTAAATCCTGAAGGCCGTGATAGACCTCTCCGATCAATTCCACCGTCGCATCAACCATCATGACCGCACCCAACGGTGGGATAACGAACGAAGCAAGGTTGAGAATGTTCATGCCCACACTCAACCAAAACTGCAGCCGCTCCTGACGGCTGTTCGCGTCCTCCTCCTCGGTAGGCACTGCCAGGAATCGAGCGTTGTCCTTCAACAGAAACAAATGCTGCCTGTGCATCCGGCTAAATGGGCTCTCCAGGAGTTGATCGGTGTCGAGCACCAGGTTTGCTTTGGAGTCAGCGGTGGCTTGCCAAAGCCCATGGCTGAACATGTTTCCATCAAGAGGGGCCAGGGGAAAAAGATGCTTATTCAAACGAGTAAAGAACCCTGCCCTGTTTCGCTCACCAATGAGTTGAGCGAAAAACGATTGATAGCTCTTGTCCATCAATCGCGCGCGAAGATCGTCTTCCAATGCGACCAGCGAGGTGTATTCCGTGAAGGGGCTGACAGGGTCCTGCGGGACATACATGACGATGGGGACTGGCGTCGTCGTCCACGTGCGTCGCGGGCTGATCAATAGCACCCGAGGGATCTCAACGCCAAACAGTGTCAGGCGCTTCAACAATAGAAGCTTACCGTTGAAACGAGGCTCAGGTTGCTGCCGAGCCAAGGCCACCACTGCCGAGCACGCTTCTTGGCTAATGGTTTTTTTCATGGCGGCTGCGCGGGCATAGACCTCCATGTCGGCTTGGTCGTTGGCGATGAATATTGCACGGGCATTGAAGCGGGCGGCGTCCTTGGCATCGCCCGGCGCAGAGTCCGGTTCGAGCACGCTCTCTAGATGGTCCTGGTATTTACGCCCCAAATTAAGGTGTCGGCACAGGTCAATAAATGCTTCGGGTTTGATCGCCTTAGGATGAACCTTATCGTTACTGTCGAGAATCGCTGCACTTGTTCTGAGAAAGCCTGCCACGGATTCTTTACGCTCGAAGTTATGCAGCGCCGACTCCAAAAGCGTTAGCTGGGTACCCGCGCGCGTAGCCCTTTCCAAGGCCACATAAAACAGCCGGTCTTTTCTAACATCCAGACCCGGGCCGAACTTGGCATCCAAGGCCTCTCGCAGTAAGGGTTCGGCAAATTCGGCAAGCCCTTTTAGTGGTTTGAACAGCTTTTTCAGCGCTTCCTTGGCCCATCGGCTCGCCAACAGCGCTGTGCAGTAGTCTTGGCGCTCTTGCAGCGAGGATTGCGTGAAGGCGGATGACAGGTTTTCTTGAATGACATCAAGGATGGGGTCTTGCTTAAACCGTGCCCGCATCTGTTCAAGTAGCGGGGCCGAAATTAGCGAAACAATCGGTGGAGGGTTGGGTGGTGAGGACATGGTGCAATAGCCTTATTGTCGAAATAAGGCATTGACGTTATCTAGCCCAAGGCAAAAAAAAGCCTAGATAAATATTTTTTGACAGCAGCGTTTAGCGGCCGGCTCGGAACGTTTTCAAGCCATTTTGCGCTTGCGCCCGAATTGCGTTTTGCACCAATGGTGTCCAGCCCAGCAGCACGCCTTTTGCACCCAACGCCTGACGCGACCAGCGCCACAGGTCAAACTGATCGTGGTGCTCGCAAATTTTACCGTCGCGAAACACGAAGCGCGCCTGAATGTCGTTGACTACGGTATTACCGGTCTGGCTGAACAGGTACTTGGCGACCCAATGTGCAGCGCCGGTACGTTCATCGGCGCGAACGCTGTCGAAGGTCAACGAAAAGTCTTTGGCGCGCAAGGTCAGCATTCGCCACATATCACCGGCCTGCCGCCCCTTGAGAACGCCGAATACGGGGTCGCTGAAAACCACATCTTCGGTGTAACAGGCGCTCATGGCCTCTGCGTCCAATCGGTTGAAGGCCTGATAAAACTCAGTGATCACTGCGCGGTTGGCGTCGCTCATATTGCCGATTCCATGACGAACGAAAGGTCCGTGCACGATAGTCGGCAATGTAGCGGCTGACTACGAGCATTCGCGCCCAGAATAACGTTGGTCAGACTTTTTCGGCGGTGACGTGCACGTACTGCGCTCGCCCAGCCCCCCAACCGAAGATAATTGCGGCCAGACCGATGATTGCAAAGATCCAACCCACAGCGTTCCAGCCCCTGGTCTGATCATGAACGATGCCCACAGCCAATGGCCCCAGCGATGCCAAGGTGTAACCAAAACCTTGCGCCATGCTCGACAAGTTGGCAGCGACGTGCGCGTCCCTTGACCGCAGCACGATCAGGGTCAGCGCCAGGCTGAACGTGCCACCCTGCCCCAAGCCCAGGAGGATGGCCCAGCCCCATAAGCCGTCGAGTGGCGCCAACAAACAGCCGAACAGCCCACCGGTAGTCAGTAGCATCACGATTAGAATAGCCAGCCGTTGGTCTTTGCCGCGCGTGGCCAGCCACGGCGCAGTCAAAGCGCTGGTCAGTTGCACGATGATCGAGCCGGACATCACCAAGCCCGCCTCGGTGGGCGACAAACCGCGACTGATAAGGATCGACGGTAACCAGCCAAAGACGATGTACGCCAGCGACGATTGCAGGCCCATATACAGAGTGACTTGCCAGGCGAGCGGATCACGCAGCAAGCCGCGAACTCGGTAGGCGACATGGTGCGCGCCATGCCCATTGCGTGCTTGCGGCAGCCAGAAGACCATCGCCAGCAGTGCTGGAATCATCCAGAACCCCAGGCCCACGGACCAACTGTCGCCGAAATAATGGCTCAACGGCACAGTCGCGCCAGCTGCGATGGCGGCGCCCAGGCACAGTGCCATTGTGTAGACACCGGTCATGGCACCCGCTTGCTTGGCGAAGTCGCGCTTGACGATCCCAGGCAGCAACACGCCGATGATGCCGATACTCGCCCCGGCCACGAGGCTCCCGGCGAACAGTCCGAACTCGCCCAGCGTGCTGCGCAAGATAATCCCGCCGGCCAACGTCAGCAAAATCCCCGACACCACCCGCTCACTGCCAAAGCGCCGCGCCAATAGCGGCGCCAAGGGTGCGAACAATCCCAGGCACAACACCGGCAACGTCGTCAGCAACCCCGCTTTCGCCGCCGACAACCCAAGGCTGCTCGACACCTCACCGAGCAACGGCGACATGCTCGACAACGCCGGCCGCAGGTTCAACGCCACCAACACCAAGCCCAGCAGCAGCAACCACGGCCGTTTCAATACAGGAAGGGATTGCTGGACTTGCTCATCGTCAGCCTCGGCATCGATCAGCAGCGGGTTAGTCTCGTGAGGGGCAGTACTCGCCTGAGGCAACTGGGAGGTCATGTTGTTCTCTGGGTCAGGATTTGAAGTCAGGTCGCGCATCGTGTTGGAGAATGGGAGAGAAAACAAGGAGTCGCTATCCACTGTGGAACCGGACGGTCCTCAGAATCACGAAATCTGTATCCAACTTGTTGGCGATATCTGCACCGCCACGGTGCTCCATATGCACCGTATCCACCGCATCGCCAACAAGTTGGCTCTTACAGAGAGTTGGCTACCATCATAATTTCATGTGGGCTAAATGAGAGCTGACGCAACCTTATATTGAGTGCAGAACGAAATCTCGGAAGCGTCCTACAGACCTTTCAGAAGCCTTCGAAATACAATATCAGGCCAATCAAGTGAGGATCAAATGATGAGCAACGACACTTTCATATCCATCACCGGCCGCAATCAGGGTCTAATCTCCAAAGGCTGCTCAACCCGAGCGTCTACGGGAAATGAAAGCATACCGAACCACCTTGATGAAATCAGGGTACTAACACTTGATCACGAAATGCTCATCTCTAACGATGTAACTCAATCGAAGCACGAGCCTGTCGTTTTTACCAAACACATGGACAGGTCCTCTCCTCTGATATTGAACGCAATCGCAAGCGGAGAAATGGTCGACTGCGAAATCACCTACTATGAAGAAACGCCATCAGGCGCTGAAGAGAAACTTTATAGAATCACACTGGTAGACGCCGTCATTACTACCCAAGACATCAGACACCGCACTATTCCTGGCAATGATTCAGGAACTCAAGAACGGTTAACCATACAATATCGTCAGATCACCTGCGTTCATCACCTGGAACATGGGGCCGAGTCTGTTACATACGTTAACACTGACGTGGGTGCTAGCGAAGGCTAAAACCAGTGGGAGTTGGCTTGCCAACGAATGCGTTAGGTCAGCCTTTACATATGATGCATGTTGTCGACAAGCCTCGCTCCCAACGACTCCACTTATCGTAATATTCAGCAATAAAAATTCAAGAAAATACTAGGCTATTCATAACAGCGACATGAAATCTCGGAAAGGTCCTACATACACTACCAGAAGCACCGCACTATAATTATCGCTTTTTAAACAGGGGGACTACCATGGCTAATCAAGGATACATGACAATCACAGGGCCTAAAGATGCACTGATTTCAAGAGGCTGTTCAGGCTACGATTCTATTGGCAATAAGTGTCAAACAGCACACATCGACAAGATAATGGTGCTGTCATTCGTCCACCAAATATTCAATCTTGAAAACTCAAAGGCCGCTACTCATCAGCCGGTCGTAATCACAAAAAACATAGACAAGTCCACACCACTGCTCGCACAAGCCTTGGCGAACAGGGACTTGGTGGATTGCGAGATAGATTTCTACCGAACATCAAAAGTCGGGGGCCAGGAAAAATTCTTTACCGTCAAACTCAGCGGTTGTGTGATCGCCGATATGACCATGGTTATGCCCGATACCACCTCTGAAGACGACGCGGAACCACATGAAACAATTGGTATCCGCTACAGCAACATTACATGGAACCACCATCTAGCAAGCACCAGCGCCCAGACATCCTGGAATGCTGTTGCCTGGAACCCGTGACATGAAGCAAACACCTGATAGCAATGATTACGCACGGGTAAGCCACGCTGCGGGTGTCTTGGCGCGCCAAGCCTGCATCGTGTCGGCCCAACACCTTAGGGATGTGCGACTGCAGATTCAGTTTAATCGGGAGGTAGCGCATTACGCGCGGGGGATTGTTAGGGATGTGGCGGAGGGGAGGAAAAGCCCAGAACAGGGGCTAAAGGAGATAAATAAAGAAGAAAAGAGCATGGCAAGCCAATCGTTAAAGATTGCTAGAAAAAGCGCGGGTCTAGTAGCAGGGGGA
>NZ_JAMFRV010000617.1 GCF_026224925.1 Pseudomonas sp.
AATCGCGGTTGTCACTCGGTGGCAATTCGCATCTGCCACACGGGCAGTTCATAAAGGAAATTTTCATGCAATCACGTATCCAGATTCTGCATATTACGCACAAAGACGGCATCGCTAAGAAGTCCGGTAATCCGTACGAAATGCGTTTTGCCCAATGCATCGTGCATAGCGTCGAGGCGTCCGGCGAGGTTGTTCCGCTCGTGGGTGAATTGATGTTGCCGAAAGAATTCAATGCCATGACGCCGGGTGATTATCTGGTCGATTTCAAGGTCATGATCGATCAAAACAAGCGTGTTGGTGCGGTGGTCTCGTCGATGGTTCCTTATCCGGCTAAGGCTTCGCCTGCCCCAGCTCCTGCACCGGCTCCGAAGGCCGCGTAATGCTCTCCGCATCCTTTCAACCTCTGATCTCTGCTGCTGTTACCACTATTGAGGTGGCTGGCGGTTTGGTGGTCGGCGTCATTGTGGCGTCGAAGAGTTTTGATTGGGTGCGTTCTGTAATCGGTGGTGGTTCGTCGGTTGCTGGCCATGGCCCTGTTTTTCGTGATATCGAGGCTGAGCGTCGAGCCCCGACTATCGAGGATCACGAAGCGGCGGGGTTTCATGACGTTCATGTGGGGCCGGAGTGGTGGGATAGCTTTAGCCAGAGTGAGGCTGAGATGGTTGCTGATGCTGCTGCCTATGATGCGCGTCACCCGGAGTTCGGCTCTGTGGATGATGTTGAGGCGTACAGCGATGCCATGTCGGTTCGTTTCGATTCTATGGCTGAGGATGGAAGTTCGCCTGAAGATTTTTTTGACGCCGGTTGGCATGATGCCTCTGAGGATGAATAAATGGCAGTGTGCGCAAAAGTTGTGACATTGCCGCAAGGGTCGGTGTTCGCGGTGGACACGACTCAGACAGATTTGACGGCGTGTGCGTACGTCGTTGAAAGTGGGCCTGATCTGAGCAATAGTTTCTTGCTCATGTCGGCTGAGGATGGTGGTTATTTCGCGGCTGGTTTGATCACCGTGTGGATGGCTGCTTGGGGCGTAAAAGCCGTTATTAACGTAGTTCAAGGGAGTATTTCAAATGAATAAATTTGTGAAGAAAGTTGCTGTTGGTTTTGCGGTTGCCGCCTCGTCCGTGTCGGCGTTCGCTGCAAGTTCCATCGATATTTCGGCTGCAACCACGCAGGCGACGACGGATGTTCAGACGGCTGGTGGTCTGATTATCGGTGTTGTCGTGGTCTGCGCTTCGTTTTCGTGGATCCGGCGCGTCATTCGTTAAGTCGGCGTCGGCCTGTTGTGGGAAGGGGGCTGCGGCTCCCTTTTTTGTTAACGTTTTTTCGGGGGTGGTATGGCTGGATTGTTTGTGATTTTTGCGACGTGCGGCGCTTTTTGGATATTGCTCCGATAATGAGAAAACTATTTATATCGTTGTTTTTGCTGTTTGCTAGTAGCGCTTTTGCTGCTGGCCCTGCGCAAACTATCTATCAAATTAATGGCAGTACGGCTTATTACGGTACATTGGACTCACTTTGTGCTGCTATCGTTGCTCAATACAATGCGAGTGGCGATCCTACGGTGCTTGTTGCTGTTGTTGGTGGTAATTGTCAGGTCAAAGATACCAAGGTCGGAACGTTTTTGACTGGTGGCTTTTCTCAAGTCTTGGTATGTAGTTTTTCTGGTGGTGTGCCCGTTTTTGCTTCTGCATCCACTGGTCAATGTCCTGCGGCGCCTCCTGCCTGCAGTGTCGGTTCGCTGGGTAGTATGAGTATCATTACCGCTTACGCGACTGGCCCTGGCAGTGGTTCAGCGATAGCCAAGAAAATTATTCCTGATGGCGGGCTTCCTAGCGCCCAGTTTTGTTCTAACAGTTGTACCGTTGGGTTTGATTCTTCTGTTCCGAACACGGGTACCTGTGGTAGTCCCGCTGTCGCTGATGCGAAGGGGTATTACCCGATCAGTTGTACTGTGCCAATGAAGGGCTTGGGTACCCCGTGTGCTTCTAGTACGCCGGTTGTTAACGATCCTGCACAAGAGCCCACTGTAGCGCCACCTTCTAACCTAGGCGCTTGTCCCATTGGTTCGGTTCCCAGTGGCCAGGATCAGTCTGGCATGACCATCTGTGTTGGTAAGACGGTTGCTCCGAATTCTTCTTCCACGTCAGCGACTACATCGCCTACAACTACTACGACTGATTCTTCAAACGATACCGTGACTAGCAGTACGACGACGGTTAAAAATTCTGATGGTAGTTCTACTGCGACTACTACGACTACAACGACCACGCCCAGTGGTGCGAAAACGGTTGCTGTGACATCTTCAACCACTGCTGCATCGGCTGGGGGTGCTGGTGTCTCCGATGCTCAAAAGCCTACCGATATGTGTGCTTTGCACCCTGAATTAAATGTTTGTCAGAACAGCCAGGTGATGGGCCAGTGCGCGTTGATTACGTGTTCGGGTGATGCCATTACCTGTTCTGTTGCGCGTACTGCGGCGGACATGGATTGTAAGGATCAGGCGGCGGCTGCCGCTGCAACAGCTTTGCCGTCGACGGCTACCGGCGCTGCTATTTTGGCGGGTGCTGATCCGTTGGCGTCTCAGATTTCGGCGCTTACTACGGGTACTTCTGTCGATCTCAGCTCTACTGCTTTGGACGGGTCGGGCTTCCTCGGTGGTGGTAGCTGCTTGGCTGATAGGTCGTTTGTTGTTGCTGGTCAGTCGGTGCCGGTGCACTTCGCGTTTTTTTGCGATCACATCTCCAGCTTGCGTTTTGTTGTGTTGGCGTGCGCTGCTATCGCCTCGTACATGCTCGTTTCTAAATCCGTTTTGCAGGGGGCTTAATCATGTGGGCAGCGGTGTTTTTTCCGGCTTTGGTGGGGGCTTTGGCCACGGCGGTCGGCAGTTTGGCTGGTCGAGTTCTGATCGCCCTTGGCATCGGTTTCGTTACTTATAAGGGCGTTGATGTTTCTATACTCGCGATGAAAAATGCGGCGGTTTCAAGCGTGCAAGGACTTTCCGCTGACGCGCTCGCGCTGGTCGGTTTTCTTTGGCTTGATAAGGCGCTGTCGATGATGTTTTCGGCGGTTGCCGCATCCATGGCGATTCGCGCTATTGGCGGCTCGGTGAAGAAGATGGTGTTCAAATGATTACATGTATCACTGGGTTGCCGGGGCATGGCAAGACGTTGTACGCCGTGACGTTGATCAAGGCGATGGCCGAAAAGGAAAAACGGGACGTTTTCTATTCTGGGATTAAGGGTGTAATGCTTCCTTGGACTGAGTTTGTCGCTGAAGAGTGGATGGCTTTGCCCACGGGCTCGATGATAGTTATTGATGAGGCCCAATTCGTTTTTCCTAAGTTGGCGCCGGGTGCTAAACATCCCGATTTTTATAAGTTGTTGGCGACGCATCGGCATCAGGGATTCGATATTTTCCTTATCACTCAAGATGTGACGTTGATCGATCTGTTTCCCCGCAAACTCATTGATCGGCATTTGCATGTTGTTCGTAAGTTCGGGCTGCAACGTGCGACGGTTTATGAATTTCAAGGGGCGAAGATTGAACCGCTGGCCGCAAAGACCGTGGCCGGGGCGGTGGTGTCGAAGTGGGCATATCCGAAGTCGTCGTTTGGTTTGTATAAGTCGGCTGAGGTGCATACCGTTAAGACGCGGATACCGGCAAAGATCATTCTTGCTGTGCTCTTTATTGTTAGCTTTCTCGTCTTTGCTTTTTTCATGTTCAAGCATTTTCAGGC
>NZ_JAMFRV010000618.1 GCF_026224925.1 Pseudomonas sp.
GCCGCCAGCGCCAGTACCACCTGCACTTCACCGGCGCCAAGCAGTCGGCGACGCGGGAGTCGCGGGTCGAGAAAGCGTTTGGCCGTCTCCCTTGACCACGCTGCGTTTGTAGTAGATCAGCATCTCCTCTGAAGGCCGATACAGTCGCGTCCCCAGTGGGACAATCACGATTGAAAGGTGGATCAGCATCGGACGAGCCATCATCGGGTCGATGGGTTGGTCATCGGTCCGTTCGGAAGCAGCCAGAACCAGCTCTTCATGAGGTGTTCCTTTTTAGACGGAGCAATGCAACGTATGCCAATCTCTATAACGTAGGTTACGAAACCCTCCTATCCAGACGGTTTTTTCACAACGAGTTCGACTACTTTCCGGTCGTTCTGCTTGGCCTTGAGGGTATGGTTCTCGTCCAATAACACCTCATTGATAGAAGCGATGTTGGCGACCTTGGTCCTTAACTCTTCGTTCTCTTGACGATAGCTTGTGGACTTGTGCCGCTCAGCAATCAAATCTTGATGCTTCACGTCCCGCACGGCTCGACTAGAGCGGCCCTGGATCTCTCGGATAGCCTCTGCAACGGTTGGATAGTGGTTATGGATCAACGCTGTTGATACACCCGCTTCGCGTGCGACAGCGGCGATGGTCACCTTGGTTTCCTTGGTATGAGCACGTCCCTTCTGGATGCGGTAGATGGCTAGCTTCAGATCTTTTTCACGAACCACAGCAGGTTTGTAGTTGGCTGTTTTGTCCTTCGGTTTCATGCGGTCAGAGTCTCCAGGTCCATGCCCAATTGAACGAGTACGTCTCGACAGCGTTTCAAGTCCCGATCAACGCGTTGGCGACCTCCCTCGCCAATATTCTGGCAATGCAGCAGCTCTTTCAGATCGTTGTATTATCGCAGGTAGATGGGACCGTGGTAGGTATCGATAACGGCATTGTTGCAGTCGCCGCAGCGAGTACGGTCGAGAGTATTGCCTACACAGCCATCATTGTCTGCCGTACACCAAGCGTGGCCGTTGCTGCGAATCGCAGTGCTCTCTGCAATGGATTTCACCATCGAGGCGCGATCCTTGAATATCAGCAAGTTCTGTGGATCGCGCTGCCAATGACTGAGCGCTCGGCCATAGCCACCGGCCAATGGCTTGTCTCCCAACCAATTATCGGTGACGCTAAATTTGATATCCTCCAGCTCCGCCTCAATTTCGGCATAAAGTTCAAGGTCCAGATGCTGTCCCCACCCGTCGTCCATGGCGTAGCTTAAAGTCATGTCCATTGACCAGTGCGCGTAATGTTCTTTGAGATAGCGCAGGTCGCCGAAGCGGCTATGCGCTGCGTAGTTGGCGAATTTTCGACGGAATTGGTGACTGTTGAGTTTCCAACTCAGCCCGCAATTCTTGGCGAAAGATTGGAGGTTTAGACTCCAAGTAGTGTTGCTGAGTGTGCGCACTCTGTTGTTTGCATTCGGATATGCACCAAGAAACAGCGAATGGCGTTCCTTTTGCGCCTCAGTGATTTGCGGGTCAAGCGAATTGGCGAGACGTCGCTGTACGATCTCGGCATCGATCATGGCTTGATAGGGCGCGCACCAGCGTTCCATCAGACGCAGAGCACGCACGGCTGCTTCAGGAATCATCCAGTCGTGTATGCCTGCATCGGTCTTGTCGGATCGAGAACGCATCCAGTGATAGATGATGCCCTCATCGTCTTCGGTGCGGTGCTCAGCGCCTGACTGTAAATTGGCCAGCTCGTGGTTGCGGCAGCCGGAGGTGCTAGCCAAGACGATGTAGCAGGCAGTGCGCAGATCGAGCACTGCCTTGTTGAACACCTTCAAACCTCCTTCCCAGCCAGAAGTGCTCAGGTGGCTATTCTTAACCCAAATTAGGCCTTCAGTGCTCAGCGCTTTACGTTGCTCCGAGATAGCATCAAGTTCATCGCGCAGATCAAGCACTAGATCACCGCGCTCAACCTTTTGATAGGCCTGCTCAAACAATGCGCAGAACACGTCATCGGGGATCAGAGGTGTCTGTTCACCTTGATTTTTCTGGCCGATCAGTCCTGCCATTGCCCTCCCGGACGTCTCAGGCCAAGGGTGCTGAGACATTGGGTCGTCGGTGTACTGGCTAAACTCATGAAATGCTTCGACTGCTATGAAACGGGTTTTCAGCGCACGCTGTGATAATGGCTTGCCTTTCGAACGCTGGGTCTGGCGGTGGGCTTTGCAGACTGCTACATATGCCGCACAGATCATGGGTGTAACAGCGCTAAGGCAATCTAGTTTCAGCATTTCAAGATGGCGTAAAAACGGCATTGCATCGTTGAACATTTGAAGAACCGCCGTGCCTTTAGGTCGACCCGCTTCTCGTCGCCCGCGCCGTAAGTAGCGGTAAAACATTGCCTTCACCACCGCTCTAAACGCCGCTGGCACACGGCTGAAGTCCAATCGTCTTTGGTAATTTGTCCTGTTGCTGGTGAAACCATCGAGATGCCAGATGTCGTCGACGTATCGGCTGAGGATGACCCACTGTCCATCTACCTGAGTAGCGGTGATGATGAGAGCATCGCGTTCGCACTGAGGGAGTCCGCGAACATCACCCGGCTGGGCGGTACTGGGTATCCATGGGAGTGCCAGCAAGGTTTTGTCACTCATCCAAAGATCTCCAGGCTGTTAATCAGGTCTACTGACCAGAATGGGTGCGGCTCGGAGCGGGCGCGCTCACGAGCGGCTTCAACGGCTGCGGCCTTGAAAATGCCACGCCGCAGTCCCTCGGCGACAATGTACTGGTCGATCAGGCGAGGGATGTGGGCGTACTCCCGTGCCCAGCGTTTCTTGTCCATTCGCGAGCGCTCGCCTAGTACTCGGAAGTAGAAGCTGAACAGCTTGTAGAGGTCCTCAGAAGTCACCGCGTAGTGTGTGCAGCGCAGGCAGTTCATGAAGCTCATGCAGGTCGCGTCCTTGCGCTGCGGGGCGAATTGGCCGTTCACAGGATCGGCGCAGCGACCCATCGGGGTATCCTTATAGGTCGCGCCGATGGTTCGAGTCTGCAACTCCTGCACAAGTACTTCACCCATAAATTTCCAGTTGCGACGAGCGTCTTTGTCGGGAGCCAAATAGTTTTTGTCGGCTACCTGAGGGGTATTGCCGAGGGCTGCTGCGGTGGTCGCGAGATCGCCATCGGTAAGCTCATAGATGCGGTTAGCAAAGGTTTTACGCAGGCGTGAGATATTTATGCGTAGAGGCTTCCCGTCGCTATCCTTAAGATCATATTTATCTACAAAGCGGCTTATCGCCTTGTCCAATGCCGCCGGACTTAACGCCGTAACTTGATCGTCCGTCCCCGTGTAGCGACTGCGATAAAGCCACACCCGCCCCTTTAGGTCATCCGGGGCGTCTGAATCCAAAGGCTCAGTCAAGACCATAACGCGACGGATCAGACGCTCTACGTTCGTCCTTACGCTCGGCGTGGATTCGAGAAAGCGTTCTGTTTGCGATTCGGCCCGCAGCGCCACTTTGCTGGTGTTGTAGCCGCGTCGCTTCCAAAGCACGAGGAATACAGTGTTGTCCTTGGGGTGTGGACGCAAGCAGTCGCGCCCCATCTCAAGCAGTGGCGTGGCATTTCGTCCGGTGTGCAACGCCACGATCAGCAGGGCTGAAACCAGAAGATAGCCGGTCAAAATTGGGTTATCGGTCCATATTGGCCTTATGGACTGGTTCAGCGCCACTGTAAAGGCTTGCCCCTCGCGTTTAGACAGCGCCGTCTCGCCCTTGGTTTTTCGGTTGATGTTTGGGAAGGGGTTGCGTGGGAAGGTGGCTGCATCCCCGGAAAGTACAAAGGGAAACAACCCGCGCCGTCCGAGTGCGAGGAGCACGGACTTCGTGTGCACGTAGCAGCTCTTCTGAGTGACAGTCGACCATCCACGCCCAGATAAGAAGCCTAGATAGCCGTCGATCAGGTCTCGGTTCACATCGGCCAAGACCAAGTTACGTCCAAAAGCTGCTGCCCGGAGCAGGCAGTAATCGAGGAAATTACGCCTCCCGGTTTTGCAAAAGCTAGTCACGGAGGTAACCGTAACCTCGGCATCCTGACCTGTGAGGAAACGTTCAATTTGGCGCTGACACGCGTAGGCGATAGGGTCAATTCCCGCTCCGTACCAGCGAGCAAAATCGAAGTTTCGGGCGTGGGCGCTGTTTCGCTCGAACTTAATAATGGTGTTCAGCGGAGGGATAACCTCAGGCAGAACGACGACGTTGCCAGCACTGTCGATACTGTGCTTGACTTGTGGAACGCTAAGATCGGTTTTGATAAAGTCCTTACGCTTCCCCATCAAGCTTCCTCCGCCAGAGCGTTTAGCTCATCGTCATAGGCCAGTACTGCGTCGTCAGCCATTTCGTTGACCACATGCAGGTACATCATTGTGGTTTCAATCGAACTGTGGCCGAGTTGGCGCTGAAGGAAGATCAGGGGGTCTACCCCTTGTGCGGGATTGCGGCGAAGGCTGACCAAGGTCTGAGTTGCGTATGTATGGCGGAGCATGTGCGCATTGGCCTTTAGCCCAGCCCGCTTGCCGGCCTCATTAACGATCCGGTTCAGGCTCTTGCCATCGCTTCCGTAGGATTGCCCGCATTGGTTTAGCAAAAGTGCGTTTTGCGGAATATTGCTCACGGATGCTCTCTCGCCACGTACCTTTGACAGATAGCGATAGAGTTCGGACATGAACTTACGGCTGACCTTAATATCTCGTGCCTTGCTCCCTTTCGTCTGCATGCCACTGCCATCGAATGGGTCAAGTGAAATCGTCAGGTTGCGTTCGGTTCGCCCCACCTTCTCCGGGTCGTACACATATTCGCATGGGAAGGTGGCAAGCTCTTCACGGCGCAGACCTGTGTGCAACGCCAGACGCATCATCACTCGGTGATGGGGGTTCTCTGATGCGGCCAAAAGCAACTTTATCTGAGCCATGCTCAAGTACTTGAGGAGCGTCTTATGAGCCCTAGGCATGACATCGTTCGCCATGACTTTATTGCCACTGGCGTCGAGATGCCCAAGGAAGCTGGTTGCACGCTTGCCGACGCGCTCCTCATAGTTGAAGGGCACCCGATTGACCCACTTCCGTTTCAGAGCGAACTCATAGAACTTGCAAACGTAGGTCAGGCGCTGGCGAGTGGTGTTCCGTGCCAGCTTACACGTCACCAAGCAGTAGTCGCGATAGGCGGCCACAAGGGATTTGGCCTCCCCACGGTCCACATCGCGCCAGTCAATCTCATGAGCCTGAAGAAAGCTGAAGAAGTCGTACAGTGCGCGGCCAGTACTCCGCCAAGACTTGTTAGAACCGATTTCTCCGCGAAGTAGGTAGCTTCGAAAAAACTGGTTGGCCGGGACGCAACTCTCCATTGAGTCCCAAAGCAGGATGGGAAACCCTTGGTAGGGTTGCCCAGCTATTACAAATTCCTCACTACCCCAAACAAGCTCCATTTCTACCACCCCACAATGACCAGACAGCTAATCCCTTTGTCTGCGTTTACAGACAGAGGGGTTTCACACCGCCCAGCACACTGTAGTGAGTTTTTTTCTAAGTGGTTGTTTCTAGTACAAAGATATCCTAACGATCTCTCAGAGCCAGATCATAAGGCATTCCTGAGTGTTTGCAGGTGGGCAACCTGACGGGTGAATTCGCTACTGGACAGTCGCTCGCTGGGCCGTGGGCGCAGGGCCTGACTGATCGCGCTGGTGGGTTGTCGCGTCAGGCGCGCAAGTACCTGCCATTGATCGGCGACACCCAGTTGTTCAAAGCCTGGGTGCACGCGTCGGGCGCGACGTAAGACGTCTTGTTGCAGGGCGCGCAATAGGACCTGCTGGCCACTGCGTCTGAGTAAAAAGTCGGCGCTGGCACGCACATGCTCGATAAGCTGTCGCCGCGCTCTGGACGCTGGAGCCTGCAACGGACCTTGGCGGATGCCGATATGCCACAGGAGCAATCCAATCAGCAATGCCAAGGCCGCCAACGCTTCAGGGAAATAGCGCAGTAAAAGGCTAAAAAGATCACCGTGTTCAGACTGCAGGAGCATCGTCACCGAGCTGTCTTGGGTCAAATACCAGAGCAGCCAGGCGTTATCGTAACGGCCGATGGCGTTGTTTTTCCATACATCGCTGTCGGTCAGTACCGTGATCAAACCGTCGCCATAGATCATCTGCATCATGTGGGTGGATGATTCGCTGTTCGCCCAGGTCTGCGCATGGTCTTTTGGGTCTTCGAGGTGAAAGCGAGTGTCGAAGCTGAAATAAGCGGGGTCTTTCTCGTTTTCCAAGTAAAGCTTGGTCAACTGAGGCGATTGGCTGGGCGCCTGCAAGACTGATGGTGGATCGCCCGAAAGCGTTGGTATTTTGCTCTTGCTACGATCCGGCATCAGAAGGTCGGCGCTGAGCAGTTGATGCAGTTGTATGCGGTCCAACAGTAAGTCGCCGCTGCGGCCTTTTTTCTCATCCCACAATTGTTCCGCGACGAATAACAGGTGGCCGCCCGACTTGGTCCAATTGAGCAGTCGTTCCACTTCCCGGGGTGTCATGTTTTCGCGGCCGGCCAGCAGCAATAGCGTGTGTTGCTGCTGCCGGGCATCAGGCAAGTTTTGGATCACCCGTGTTGTCTGTACAGGCACCGAGTGTTGCCGAAGAAAGTGCTCGGCGGCCAGATAGGGATTGCCGAGAGCTTGCGGCGATGGGCCACGATCAAGGACTTCGCTGTAGCGCTCCATGTGCGTATAGACGTAGCGCCCAGCAAACGCCAACACTGCGAGTACCAGCAGTCCGATCAGCACAGAGTGGCGCTTGCTCACGGCCGACCTCCGTTATCGGACTGACTGCCGAACAGATCACGCCAGCTTTCGCACAATGCCTGTTGCACCGACACAGCAGGTAACTGATGACCGTAAGCGAGGTTTTGCCAATGGGTGGTCAGGTGCCGGCTGAAGTCGCTTAACCCTTGCAGCCGCAGGTGTGCAACGTGTTGCAACACCTCGCCTTCGGTGTCGGCCTCTTTCAGTGGCAGTTGGTAGTCGATCAACAGCCTGCTGAGTAGCGCTCGGTACAGCAAGCCCAGTGCTTCCCGAGGCTTGTGCGGCCATAGACGTTCGACGGCACTGGCGACGTCGTCGGGCAGGCTTTCGGCGCTGACTTGCAGACCGAACAGTTGTTGCGGGACCGTTCGCCGCACAGGCTTGGGGCTCGGTCGGCGGCTGACGAACGTGCTGAACCACGCCCGGTAACGCCAGATCAATACGCCGACCAAGACCACGGCCGTTGTCCACAGCAGCACCTCGAAGACCCGAGCGAACAGTTTGGCCGCTTGCTCAGCCCAATTGATCAGTCGCAGGACCCACTGCGCTGCAATCACGGGTTTGTCCGCGGTGACTTTGTCTTTGATCAGGCGCCAACCGTTGATGGTCTCGGGGTTCTTGAACGGCGGCTGCGTCAATAGGCTCTTGATGCTTTCGCGAGAGGCGTCGCTGGTCAGTTTTTGATGGGTCAAACGCGTGCCATCCGGTCCTGCCACAGGACGGATGGGGGCGGTGGTTTCCGGGTTCGGCAGTGGGCAGCTGTAACTGGGCTCGTCGGCCCAGACGGAAGGCGAGCCCATGGAAAAAACAAGTCCGACCCCGATCAACATCGCATAGGCAGTGCCGGTCAGGCGCTGGCGCAAACGTCGCAGCACCAGCTCAATGTCCCAAGCCTCCAACTCCGTGCGGCGGTTCAGGTACAAGGTAAAACCGCAGGCGACATAAATCGGCTCCCAGAGAATCAGTATCAGGGCGTAAAAGGTGTTGCTCAGGTGTGCAAGCCACGTCCAATTGTTTTGGAGGTCGATCAAACTGTTCCAGCTCCATTCCAGACGAATCTGTTGCGGAATCAGCAGATAGAACATCGCCATCAGACCCATCCACAGGGTCATTTCCAGAGAGCTGCCAATGGAGGTCAGCCAGCGGGCTGCACGCAGGTTGCCGCGGCTGAGAACACCGATGCGTAGTTGTCGTGCCGGGCCAGACAACCCTTCGAGTTGCTGCACCGGTAGTTTGAAACTGCGGCTCATGCTCAGACGTCGCCACGTCAAGCTGGCGAGAAGTTGCGGTTTCAGCAGGCGTAGCCATCCTTTCAAGGCCTGCTCAAGCGTCGGCGTCGAGCCAAATAATGCTTGCGACAAGATCAGCAACGGCAAACGTTCAAAGATCGGCTTGAGCCACCAGAACAGCAGTATCGCCACGGACGGATTGTCCCAAAAAGCCACGCTGAGCAGGGCAAAGACCGGTAGCGTGACGATGGCCCAGCTGCTCATCAGCAACACGCGATGCTCGCGAGCCAATAGCGTGCCCAAGTCGAGAGCTTCCCATGGGTTGCGTGGTCGAATCGCAACGCTGGCGTCAGTCAGGCGCATGGTGACCTCGTCCGGCACAGACCAGATACGTTGGAACCAATGTCCATAAAGCCGCGCCTACCACGTATTTAGTCAACGGCCGGAAGCTGTTCAACGATGACCAGTAGGCTTCAATGAACGCCGCGATCAGCAAAAATACCATCACGCCAAACACCAACTGGACACTGATTTTTGCGGCTAGGCGCAACGCTTCACTGCGCGGTAAAGCGCCGGGTGCGAGCAACGCCCAACCCAGTTTCAGCCCTGCTGCGCCGGCCAAGGCGATGGCGGTCAATTCGAATGCGCCGTGGCCGATGGCAAACGACCAGAAGGTTTGTCCGAAGCCGATGCCGCTGAGATGACCGGCCACGGCACCGATCATGAGCCCATTGAAAAACAGGAAAAACACGCTTCCCAACCCAAACAGCAATCCGCTGGCAAAGGTTTGAAACGCGATGCCGATGTTGTTCATGATGTAGTAGGCAAACATCATCCAGTCTTCACTGGACCCACGAATTGCCGCTTCACCCAGGCGTCGAGCGGAAGGGTCATACATGCCTTCCATCTCGGTGACTTGCTCTGGGCTGACGACGGAGTAGACCAGGTCCGGGAAGCAGTAGACCAGCAGGCCCATGACGATCAGGCTGCCGAAAAACAGCACGCTCGCGGCAAGGACGAAGCGCCACTGGGCCCTGACCAGCCGTGGAAAGCCGGCCATGAAAAAGCTCAACACCTGAGCACCTAGCTGGCTACGGTGGCGATACAACTGTTGATGGCCGCGCGCAGCCAATTGGTGCAGCGGGTCAACCAGATGGCTGCTGTAGCCACGCTCTTGGGCCAACGCCAGTTGCTGACAAATGCGTCGGTAGTCGCCGGCGAATCCTTCGCTTGCCTTGCTGTCTACTTTGCCGCGCTCAAGCGCTTCCAGCAGACGGGTAAACCGTTGCCACTCGGGTTGATGGCGCGATTCGAACTGGCTTTGTTTCATGGCGGTCCCAGTAAGCCGCGGGCGATGCCGTTGAGCCGAGCGACCGCTTGCTCCGTAGGTACCTGCAACGGCACCGCTAGAATCTCGGCCAGTTCTTGAGTGCGCTCAGCGGACAGGCTTGCCTGGCGCTCGACGAATTCAAGCAGTGCGCGCTGCTCATCCAGCGTTAGCGCAAAGGGGGCAATTTGCGCCACGGCGTCTGGAAAAACTGGAGGGGTGAGTGGGGCGTCACGGTAGATCACCAATGTGCCGGCGGCCAAGTCCCCCAAGCGTTTAAACATAGGGTGTTGCAAGCAACTGACAGCACCGAGGCAGTAGCCGAACGGCAAC
>NZ_JAMFRV010000619.1 GCF_026224925.1 Pseudomonas sp.
CCCTGCTAGCCGTCGCCGACGCTCTCCTTTCGATTTTGTACGCGATCCTTTCGCCTTCTCTGCGGCGCGGCCTCTTAAGCCCAAAGCTTAATTTCTCCCTCCATACATGATTACGTCATTCCCTATATGAATCTGACTGAACTCAAGCAAAAGCCGATTACCGATCTGCTCGAAATGGCCGAACAGATGGGCATAGAAAATATGGCCCGTTCGCGCAAGCAGGATGTTATTTTCTCCCTGCTGAAAAAGCATGCCAAAAGTGGCGAGGAAATTTCCGGTGATGGCGTGCTGGAGATCCTCAGGACGGCTTCGGTTTCCTCCGCTCTGCGGACGCCTCCTATCTTGCCGGCCCAGACGATATCTATGTCTCGCCGAGCCAGATTCGTCGCTTCAACCTGCGCACCGGCGACACCATCGTCGGCAAGATCCGTCCACCGAAAGAAGGCGAGCGTTACTTCGCTCTGCTCAAGGTCGACACGATCAACTACGACCGTCCGGAAAACGCGAAGAACAAGATTCTTTTCGAAAACCTGACGCCGTTGTTCCCGACCATTCGTATGAAGATGGAAATCGGTAACGGTTCCACTGAAGACCTTACTGGCCGGGTGATCGATCTTTGTGCCCCGATCGGTAAAGGTCAGCGTGGTTTGATCGTTGCGCCGCCAAAAGCCGGTAAAACCATCATGCTGCAGAACATCGCAGCGAACATCACGCGCAACAACCCGGAAGTGCATCTGATCGTTCTGCTGATCGATGAGCGTCCGGAAGAAGTAACCGAAATGCAGCGTACAGTGCGCGGCGAAGTGGTTGCTTCGACCTTCGACGAGCCGCCAACGCGGCACGTACAGGTTGCCGAAATGGTGATCGAGAAGGCCAAGCGTCTGGTCGAACACAAAAAGGATGTGGTGATCCTGCTCGACTCCATCACCCGTCTGGCTCGTGCCTATAACACCGTAATCCCTAGCTCCGGCAAGGTATTGACCGGTGGTGTAGATGCTCACGCACTGGAGAAACCGAAACGTTTCTTCGGCGCTGCACGGAACATCGAAGAAGGCGGCTCGCTGACCATCATCGCTACCGCGCTGGTTGAAACCGGCTCGAAGATGGATGAAGTGATCTACGAAGAATTCAAAGGCACCGGCAACATGGAACTGCCTTTGGATCGCAAGATCGCTGAGAAGCGCGTGTTCCCGGCCATCAACATCAACCGTTCCGGTACCCGCCGCGAAGAGTTGCTGACGGCCGATGACGAGCTGCAACGGATGTGGATTCTGCGCAAACTGCTGCACCCAATGGACGAAGTCGCGGCTATCGAGTTCCTCATCGATAAGCTGAAGCAGACCAAGACCAACGACGAGTTCTTCCTGTCGATGAAGCGCAAATAAGCCGCTGAATCACCTGGCAGAATCGTGTGAAAAAATGGTGTCCTTCGGGGCGCCATTTTTTTTTGCGTAATTTTCTTGAGCGAAAATACGCCCTGAACGCTTCTATTCAGCGTTCATGAGCTGTCGCCAACCCTCAGAGCAGGTAGGATGTGCGTCTATTTTATGAATGGCCTGATCAATGAAATTCAAGGATCTTCGGGATTTCGTGCAGCAGCTTGAGCAGCGCGGAGAGTTGAAACGCATTCAGGTGCCTGTTTCGCCGGTGCTTGAGATGACCGAAATTTGCGACCGAACCCTGCGCAACAAAGGGCCGGCTCTGCTCTTTGAAAACCCCATCGGTTATGACATTCCCGTGCTCGGCAACCTGTTCGGTACGCCGCAGCGCGTGGCTATGGGCATGGGTGCCGAAGCGGTGAGCGAACTGCGTGAAATTGGCAAGCTGCTGGCGTTCCTCAAAGAGCCAGAGCCACCAAAAGGCTTGAAAGACGCTTGGTCTAAGCTGCCGATCTTCCGCAAGATCATCGCCATGGCGCCCAAGGTCGTCAAGGACGCGCCGTGCCAGGAAGTGGTCATAGAAGGCGATGACGTCGACCTTGGCATGCTGCCGGTGCAAACCTGTTGGCCGGGCGACGTCGGTCCGCTGATCACGTGGGGCCTGACCGTTACCAAAGGTCCGAACAAGGACCGCCAGAACCTGGGCATTTATCGTCAGCAAGTGATTGGCCGGAACAAGGTCATCATGCGCTGGCTGAGCCACCGTGGCGGCGCGCTGGATTTCAGAGAGTGGTGCGAGAAGCATCCCGGCAAACCGTTTCCGGTGTCCGTGGCGTTGGGTGCAGACCCGGCGACTATTCTCGGCGCCGTAACGCCAGTGCCTGACAGCCTGTCCGAATACGCATTTGCCGGCTTGCTGCGCGGTAACCGTACGGAACTGATCAAATGCCGTGGCAATGACCTACAAGTCCCCGCCAGTGCGGAGATCGTCCTCGAAGGCGTGATTCATCCGGGCGAAATGGCCGATGAAGGCCCTTATGGTGACCACACCGGGTATTACAACGAAGTCGATAGCTTTCCAGTTTTCACGGTTGAACGCATTACCCATCGGATCAAACCGATTTATCACAGCACTTACACCGGCCGGCCGCCAGACGAGCCAGCGATTCTTGGGGTAGCGTTAAACGAAGTGTTCGTACCGATCCTGCAAAAGCAGTTTCCGGAGATCACCGATTTTTACCTGCCGCCTGAAGGCTGTTCTTATCGCATGGCCATCGTGACCATCAAGAAACAGTATCCCGGCCACGCCAAGCGCGTCATGCTCGGCGTCTGGTCGTTTTTGCGACAGTTCATGTACACCAAGTTCGTTATTGTCACCGATGATGACATCAATGCTCGGGACTGGAACGACGTCGTCTGGGCTATCACCACGCGCATGGACCCCAAGCGTGACACGGTGATGATTGAAAACACGCCGATCGACTATCTCGATTTCGCCTCGCCGGTTTCTGGGCTGGGTTCGAAGATGGGTCTGGACGCAACGCACAAATGGCCAGGTGAGACCACGCGTGAGTGGGGTCGAGTTATCGTCAAGGATGAAGCGGTAACACGCCGGATTGACGATATCTGGAATCAGTTAGGAATAGATTGATGCGCGTAACGTTGCAGCCGTCAGGTGCGGTACTAGAGATGTTGCCCGGCGAGCGAATACTCGACGCTGCACAACGCCTCGGTTATGACTGTCCGCAGAGCTGCCGAAATGGCAACTGCCATATCTGCACGGCACTGTTGGTCGAGGGCCGAGTTCTGCAGGCAGGTGAGACGCGTGATCATGGCGAGCTTTACACCTGTTTGGCTGAACCGCTGGAAGACTGCGTGGTGATGTGGGACGGCGTGCTGGCACGTAACGAACTGCCGCTGCGCAAGCTGGCGTGTCAAATTACTGAGTGTGCTGAGGTCGGCGGCGATGTATGGCGAATTCGCCTGCGAGCGCCAGCTGGCAAACCCCCGCGATATCACGCCGGGCAGTACCTGATGATCGAGCGCGAAAACGGCGAGAAATCGGCGTTTTCCATGGCCTCGTCGCCGCACCGTGGCCGTGACCTTGAGCTCCATGTGTTGGCTCGTGAAGCCAGCGCGTTGAGCCTCGTCGATCAGTTGCAACGCAACAGTATGGTCAACGTTGAATTGCCTTATGGCGAATCACACCTCGCCGATTTGCCTAACGGCCCGTTGGTGTTAATCGCCGCAGGTACGGGCATGGGGCAGATGCAAAGCCTGATCGAGCATTGCCGCGCTGAAGGTTTTCAGCATCCGGTGCATCTGTATTGGGGCGTTCGACGTCCTGAAGAGTTCTATGAGATGCCCCACTGGGACGACTGGAAGCAGTTGCCTAATCTGTTTCTGCACAAAGTCGTCAGTGATGTGTGCGGTTGGGAAGGGCGCTGCGGCATGCTGCATGAGGCTGTCTGCGAGGACATCAGTGATTTGACGTCGGTGATTGTCTACGCCAGCGGTTCGCCCAACATGGTTTACGCAACACTGGATGCGTTAGTGAACGCTGGAATGGACGCCCATCAGATGCACGCCGACGTGTTTGCTTACGCGCCCAGAGGCTGATTCGTCTTTTAGAAGCGAACCCCGACGTTCACCATCGTTGCCGAAAACCCCAGCAAAACTGCCTCGGCCGTGACGGGCCCGAGGTGGACGCCAACCGATGGGATAATCACTGGCGCAATGCCAAAGCGATTAAATGGAATCTTGTCGCGGTATTTGCCGCGATAACCATGCATCAGCCCACCCGACACCTTCGCGTACACCGGATAATCCGCGCTGTCGAAGCGTTTCCCGACATACCCATAGGTCGATTGCTGGTCATACGAGTTGCGAAACGTTGCTGCCCCGTACAGCAATCCAGACCCCTCGTTGCGCTCCAGACCGATCAGTTGCTGTCGATTGTTGTGATCGGGATCAGGCGAAAAGTGCCGTGTGTAAGCGCTGGTCTGGAGTAGCCAGAAGCCTTCCTTATCCTGCTGCGATGCTTCATTTGCGCCAACGCCGGTTGACGCTGTCAGCAGCCCGGCGAAAATCCAGCGGTTGGATAATCTTTGGTTCATGGATATTCTCCTAGGCGTTTAAATACCAAGGGGCGGCTTTATACACAGCTGTCATGCGCTGTAACAGGTTCGGCTGCCTACAAAATGTGTCAGAGGTTTGCAGTATGTTTGGGCGGTCCCGTGATGACTCGGCAGGCAACGGCTGCCGTGGCTGGACAACCATTCATCACTCCCTATTCGAATTCGGTATTTAAGATCGACGGTCAAGGCTTCTAAGCTATAACCGTGACCGGTGGATAAGCCGCAGCGTCTTTGTGTTTACTACCGCCTGGAAGATTAGCGCCGGCAGTGGAGTACAAATTGCATTAAGAATCAGGTCAGCGACAACTGGCGTGGTAATGCCAGGGGGAAAGTAATGGGGAATGAACTCAACAGTTTGATCACGGCTGACCATCTCGGCCTGGAGCTCAGTTACCCGCCGGTTATCGACATGGGGCCGCAACTGACGCGCGAGCAACTGCTCAGCTCTATGCAAGCCACCATGAAGCTACACAAAGGTGGCCCGGTATGGCTCTTCGCTTATGGCTCGCTCATCTGGCGACCAGAATGCTCCGCTGTGGAGCGTCAGCGCGGACGTGTGCACGGTTATCATCGCGGTTTGTACCTCTGGTCTCACGAACACCGCGGCACGCCTGAGCTGCCCGGCCTGGTATTCGGCCTTGATCGCGGCGGCTCGTGCAGCGGCTTCGCCTACCGTCTGCCCGAAGAATGCCTACAAGAATCACTGCTCGCCCTGTGGCAGCGGGAAATGCCTTATCCCTCGTACAGACCTCACTGGCTCAGCTGCCGCCTCGAAGACGGCACCCGGGTTCAGGCCTTGGGCTTCGTACTGGAACGCCACCTCCCCAGCTACGCCGGCAACCTCCCCGACAACATCCTCAGCCAGGTCTTAGCCAGCGCCACCGGCCGCTACGGCACCACCCGCGACTACGTCGAACAAACCGCCAACTGTCTGCGCAGCCACGCCATGCCGGATTTAAATCTGGAAGCGAAGCTCAAGCGTTGTGGGCAGAGCGCCGAAACCCGCGTGGCCTAGGGGCAGGCAGAGGCAATCTTGCCCATATCAATGAAGGCCCTGCGGCCCAGTTGGTTGACAAGCCAACATCAAAAGCATGTCCGCGTTGTCGCCGATGCGTTGGCAAGGAACTCCGAACTCGTGGGACCGAATTCATTCGGGAAAGCGTCATGTCCGATGCCGCGATTCTACCGGCGGACCCCTCCCGAATAAATTCGGTCCCACAGAGCATGCAGTCGCACATTCGCCGCCGACCGAAACTGTAGGAGTGAACTTGTTCGCGATCGGCTGCGTAACAATAGTAATAAACTCAGTTTGGGAAGCGTCCTACATTCTTATAGGACCTATTGGTCTTATTGTATCTATCTAAAATAGTTATCATTCTTGATCCACGAAAGTAGGTACCAAGAATGAAACTCTGTCTGTGTTTGTTACTCATGTTATTTTCATTGATATCGAAAGCGGCTAATGAACTCTTCATTCCGCTGCAACTTCCCATTTGTCACGAGGTGAAATGGAAGACAATAAACAAATGAGAATATTTATATATCTGGTTCTGATGATTTTCTCATGTGTGGCAAACGCTGATAAGGCTCTGCTCATTCCAATGTATACGCCCAATCCTACCATTATCAACGCGGTCGAAAAGGGCAAGATGTCCGGGCGGGTAAAGCTGGATGTGGTCATAAATTCTGATGGGTGGGTAGATAAAACCTCACTAGTTGAAACCGATAACCCAGCGCTCGCTGAAGCCATCCAGGATGTTGTCGCGACTTGGCAGTTCAAACCCTGGTCAGTAGAAAACGGCAGAAAATCAGAAATGACAGTGACAATGCCGTTTCTGCTCAGTGGCGGGAAAGGGATAAAGGAAGGGGGTGGGGTGCCCAGCGATATAAACACCGCGTTACTGAAAATGAAATGCAGCGACGTTAATAAATCCTTTGCCATATGGAGCGAAAAACATAGGAGTACAACGTTAAGCAGAATGAGGATTTTCTGGCACACCCAGGCTTATTTGGACAATGGTGTCTTCATGGCCTACAACGCGACGGAGGAGGAACTAAAAGTTCTGCTTGCAACCTTGAGACGCAGTCTGAATAACATACTTAGTAACTGCCGGAAAAATCCAGATGCGATGTATGTGGATTATCTTCCAGAGGAAATTAGAAAATTTCTGTAATGCGATAAAAGAAACCCATTGCGGGTCGCGAGTTTAGCGCGATATCTGTAGGAGCGCGCTTGCCCGCGATCGGCTACGGAGCAGTCATAACCCAGCGGTTGCTTTGGTTGCAATGTGGCCGATAGTTGTATTCGCGCACAATATCGAGCTAGTTCCGGTGTATAAACTCGACCGGGTTTACCCCGAAGGGTTGAACAGTGTCAGCGTGGAATGGCAAGTGAAAGTCTATTTCGTAGTCGCCTCCAACGGTCTAGTAAAGAGCGCAGAAATATACAAAGCGTCCCACACCGAATTTGCCGACGCCGCATTACTGACCGTATCAAACTGGCGGTTTGAGCCATGGTCCACGGAAAACGATAATCCTTCGGATATCGAAGCCTAATGAAACTATAAGGCGCCAAGATTTTCTGTAGGAGCCAACTTGTTGGCGAAGTTTAAGCGCGGTGTGTCAGGTACTACACCTCGCCAATAAGTTGGCTCCCACAGGTTCTTGTTTCAATAAGCTACTTGAACCTCAATCCCACTTTGCTTGAATGCATAAAGCATGGCGTTGAAAGCATCAATTTCGGGGATGCCCATATCAGGACCGGTTGCTTGTGAGAACTCGGCCAAGGCTACCCGTACATCTGATTCGAGCTTCAGTGCCAACTTATCCACTTCAGCGAGAACCATCGCTTCTGGGATGAGCTTCACGGGATTACCTGCAGCATCTTTGACATTGGACGCCGCCTCAATGCGCTCGGCTTCTTTGAAGGCCTCCTCTTTTGTGCGTTCAACAATCTGTTGAACGGCAGCTTCTTCTACGTCGGGACGCAATAACAGTAGATGTGCCAAGTCAGCTTGGCGTTCTGCGGCCAGCCTTGCGACTTCTGCCATTTGTAGGCGGATGACTTCTCTCCCAGCTGCTTCCGCCTGAAGCTGAGCGAGCTGACGTGCGGCCTCTTCAGCTTGTCGCCGGGCCAGTTCCCGAGCGGCTTCTTCTGCCTGATGCTGAGCGAGTTGGCGTGCGGCCTCCTCGGCCTGCGCCTGCGAAAGTAAGCGTGCAGCCTCCTCGGCGTGACGCTGTGCAAGCTGACGTGCGGCTTCTTCGGCATGTCGTTGAGCAAGTTGGCGTGCCGCTTCTTCGGCTTGTCGCAGCGTGAATTGTCGTGCCGCTTCGTGAAATTGTGCCTGAGCAGAAATCAAATAGTTATTAAAGTTGCTCAGGAACCGAATCGACTCATATCCAATTTGAGCCAACATGAATTGAAAGTGGGGGGCCCTGCTGAGGTCGAATCCGGGGGTGGATAGGAGGGCGGTCATTTCGTCCATCTGTACTTTCGTTAATTGGACACTGTGGACCGCCTGATACTTCGCGCGCTTAACCGTAATCAAATGATCTGTAGCCGATCTGTATCTAGCAATAATTTGGTCAAGTGGTAGTCCGTGGAGCGGACCGGCCGCTGCGTTAACCTCGGAAATTAGAAAGTTAGGTAGTTGGTGTAGGTGATAGTTATAATCGGTCATGTCTGATGCCTAAGGTATTTGGGCGTGAGTGAGCCGTCCCGCTGGAGCACATAAGAAAAATGGTGATTGTTCGGGGCGGCAGTAATTTTTTAGCTTTGCCACATGCTCACATGTGGCAAAGTAATCGTCGTATTCGTTTTATGGGGCTTTGAATCCCGGCTTTCCGGCCGCCGCTCTCCAGCGCTTAACTTCCGCCAAAATCCCCTCCGGACTATCTTCTCGCCCCTGTGCGGGATAGCAGAGTAAGTCTGATTTTTCCGGATGTTCAGTGATGGATACGATATGTAAAATAAGTGCAGTTGCTAGGTTTTCGTAGTCATCTGCAGTTAAGCCATTTTTGTTCTCAAATAGCTCTGCCAAAAGCTCGAGAAACTCCAGTTCTGTATAGTCTTCCAGATTTTCCTTGAAGTTCATAATTTTCTTTCCGGCTTGTGGGTTTCAATATGTTTGTGTGGCACTAATATAAACAGATTATCCATATCGTAAACTGCACCACCGTTTACGATCCATTCTTGATGGTGAATTTCAAATTTCACCCGTTGACCAACTTGGTCGGAAGCTAATGCAGTTGGCGATTTACCCTGCATCATCTGCGCAATATTGATGCGATTAAACTGCTTGCTAAGCTCTGAGTCATTTGCAACGGCCTTCCAAATTGCCTCCCGTAGGCGGTCAAAATTATCGAAACGCTGCCCTCGGAGCAAATCTGCGATCTGAGAAGGAATTGCCGCGCCTTCACCTCGCGTGTTTTCACCAAGCCAAGTACCGTTAGAAGGTGACCCAATGCCACTCGCTGTCCCGGGCGTGTTTCGGGCCTCCATCACATCCGGCGATGGCAGCTCTTCGTCGGACGGATATCCCGGAATACTGGCATTTGTATCTGCCGGGTCAACCCCAGGAAGTGTTTCGATTTGCGACGGATTGGGGACGGCTCTTCCGCCGGGATAAGCGGGTGGCAGCGGTAATGCTTCCGGTAAAGTCGTCGGGCCAAGTGCGTCGCTGCCGGGAGGGGACAGCGGGGTATTTCTTAAATTGCCATCGCCAAGGTCGGACGGGTAGATGGCTGCCAGAACCGGAACCCACACCATTGGCGCAGAGGTTAGTAGCCTTAGCGTGATTTGCTTGAGAGCCGTTTCGAGCGCCAATGCCGCGACGTTGGAGGCGGGGGTGGTGTAAGGCGCTGCGACCATGGAACTTAAAGTCGAGTGCGCTCGTGTTTTGGAGTCCTCCGTTTCTCGCTCAGCCTTGGCAATTGCCTCGGCTTCAGCTTGTTCTGCTGCGGCCTGTTGCCGGGCGATTTCGCGTGCAGCTGTTTCGGCTTGTTGTTGTGCAATCTGTCTCGCTGCTGCGTGGGCCTGTTGCCTAGCGAATACGCTTGCCGCTGCATCCGCTTGTTGTTGGGCG
>NZ_JAMFRV010000620.1 GCF_026224925.1 Pseudomonas sp.
GATACCGAGCGCGATCCGCGTGGTTTCTCCGTCAAGTTCTACACCGAAGAAGGTAACTGGGACATCGTTGGCAACAACACTCCAGTGTTCTTCATTCGTGACCCGCTGAAATTCCCTGACTTCATTCACACGCAAAAGCGTCAGCCGCAGACCAACTTAAAAAGTGGTCAGATGGTTTGGGACTTCTGGTCACACTCTCCTGAGGCGCTGCACCAGGTCACCATTCTGTTCTCGGACCGTGGAATCCCAGACGGCTATCGTTTCATGCACGGCTTTGGTAGCCACACCTACAGCCTGATTAGCGCCAATGGCGAGCGTCACTGGGTGAAATGGCATTACAAAACCAAGCAGGGGATCAAGAACCTCGCCCCGGCAGACGCGGCTCGTTTGGCCGGTACTGATCCCGATTACGCGCAGCGCGATCTGTTCTCTGCCATCGAGCGAGGCGACTTTCCGAAATGGCAGGTGTGTATCCAGATCATGACTGAAGCTCAGGCCGGTGCTCATCACGAGAACCCGTTCGACGTCACCAAGACTTGGTCGCAAAAAGAGTATCCGCTCATCGAAGTCGGCGAGCTTGAACTGAACCGTAACCCGGCAAATTACTTTGCTGAAGTCGAACAAGCTGCGTTCGGTCCAAGCAATATGGTCCCGGGCGTTGGCCTGTCACCGGACCGCATGCTGCAGGGCCGGGTATTTGCCTATGCCGACGCACATCGCTATCGCATCGGCACCAACCACCAGCAATTGCCGATCAACGCACCGAAAAATCCTGTTCACAGCTATCAGCGTGATGGAGCCATGCGTTTCGGCGACAACGGGGGTGGAACGCCTAACTACGAGCCAAACAGCTATGCAGACGCTCCGAAACAAGCGCCGGCCTACGCGGAGCCAGCTTTGGCGCTGAGCGGTGCAGCAACGCGCTACGATCATCGCGAGGACACTGATTACTACAGCCATGCAGGCGCGCTCTTCAACCTGATGAGTGCAGAGCAGAAATCGTTGTTGATCTGCATTATCGCATGCTCGATGGCTGGGGTAACCAGCGACGTCGTTCAGCGTCAGTTGCAGTATTTCTACAAGGCGGAATTTGCGTATGGCGAAGGCATTGCCAAAGCACTGGGCGTTCAACTGGGCTGATTCTAAGTGATAAACAGAACCGCCCTCATTTGGGCGGTTTTTCGCAACCAGTTGTCCGACTTTCGCAGAATTTTCTTATTATATTGTCTTTTCTTAAGTGACCTTATCCTCTGCGTGGTCCAAACTAGGACCTTTAAAGCAGGGAGATTTAGGGCGATGCAAGGTCACCCAGAAGTAATCGACTACCTCAACACGCTGCTGACCGGCGAACTCTCGGCGCGTGATCAGTATTTTATCCATTCGCGGATGTACGAAGACTGGGGCTTCACCAAGCTCTACGAACGTATCAACCATGAAATGCAGGAAGAGACAGAGCACGCCGACGCATTGATGCGCCGAATTCTGATGCTCGAAGGCACTCCGCGCATGCGCGCAGATGATCTGGATGTAGGCACCACAGTGCCTGAGATGCTCGCCAGTGACTTGCGCCTTGAATACAAGGTTCGTGCCGCGCTGTGCAAAGGCATTGCCCTCTGTGAGCTGCACAAGGACTACGTCACCCGCGACATTCTGCGCATTCAACTGGCAGACACCGAGGAAGATCATACCTATTGGCTGGAGCAGCAATTTGGTCTGATCAAATCGATTGGCTTGGAAAATTACCTGCAATCGCAGTTTTGATTCGGTAGCCACTCAGTAAAAAGCCCCTGCCGCAGCGATGCGACAGGGGGTTTTTTAATAGCGCAACGCACTACACCGTTTTGGCTTTATCCCGAAGCAGCAATGGCTTGAGGTAGTGCCCGGTATACGATTGCTCCATCTCAGCCACTTGCTCCGGCGTGCCGCAGGCGATGATCTGACCGCCCTTGGAGCCGCCTTCAGGTCCCAAGTCCACCAGCCAGTCTGCCGTCTTGATCACATCCAGGTTGTGCTCAATCACCACCACTGTATTGCCGTGATCGCGCAGACGATGCAGCACGTCCAGCAATTGCTGAATATCCGCGAAGTGCAAACCAGTAGTCGGCTCATCGAGGATATACAGGGTCTTGCCGGTATCACGCTTGGACAGCTCGCGCGACAGCTTGACCCGCTGCGCCTCGCCACCAGACAGCGTGGTCGCAGATTGCCCCAGCTTGATATATGACAGACCCACATCCATCAGCGTTTGCAGCTTGCGCGCCAAGGCAGGAACGGCATCGAAGAACACACGAGCTTCTTCAATGGTCAATTCCAGCACTTCATGGATGTTCTTGCTCTTGTATTTGATCTCAAGCGTTTCACGGTTATAGCGCTTGCTCTTGCATACATCGCAAGGCACATAGATGTCCGGCAGAAAGTGCATCTCTACCTTGATCAAGCCATCGCCCTGACACGCTTCGCAACGACCCCCTTTCACGTTGAACGAGAAACGGCCTGGGCCGTACCCTCGTGAACGCGACTCCGGCACGCCGGAAAACAGCTCGCGGATCGGCGTGAATAGACCGGTGTAGGTCGCTGGGTTCGAGCGTGGCGTCCGCCCGATTGGGCTTTGGTCGATGTCCACAACCTTATCCAAATGCTGCAAGCCGTCGATGCTGTCGTGAGCGGCCGCTTCAAGTGTCGTGGCGCCGTTAAGGGCCGTGGCGCTCAGTGGATACAGGGTGTTGTTGATCAGCGTCGACTTGCCTGAGCCGGATACACCGGTCACACACGTCAGCAAGCCAATCGGGATTTCCAGATCCACGTTACGCAAATTGTTGCCACGCGCGCCTTTGAGCGACAACGACAGCTTCTTATTGCGCGGCGTGCGTTTGGCTGGCACTTCGATCTTCACCCGCCCCGACAAATATTTGCCCGTCAGTGAATCAGGATGCGCCATCACTTCGGCCGGCGTGCCCTCGGCGACAATATGTCCGCCGTGGATACCTGCACCAGGGCCGATATCGACCACGTAGTCCGCCAAACGAATAGCGTCTTCATCGTGCTCGACCACGATCACCGTATTACCGATATCGCGTAGATGCTTGAGTGTCCCCAGCAAGCGGTCGTTATCCCGTTGATGCAGGCCGATGGACGGCTCATCGAGGATGTACAGAACGCCTACCAAGCCGGCGCCAATTTGGCTGGCAAGACGGATACGCTGAGCCTCACCGCCAGACAACGTGTCGGCGCTGCGGTCCAGAGACAAATAGTCGAGTCCGACGTTGACCAGAAACTGCAGACGCTCGCGAATTTCCTTGAGAATCTTATCGGCAATTTCGCCGCGTCGACCCGTAAGTTTTAGCGTAGCGAAGTATTCAGTGGCATCGCCGATTGGCAGGTTTGTCACAGCAGGCAGGGTTTTTTCGCCGACCCACACATGACGCGCCTCTCGACGCAAGCGCGTGCCGCGACAATCCGGGCAAGGCTGGGTGCTGAGAAACTTGGCCAGCTCTTCGCGAACCGTAGCCGACTCAGTCTCGCGATAGCGCCGCTCAAGGTTGGGCACGATGCCTTCAAACGGGTGAGCCCGCTTGACGATGTCGCCGCGATCATTGAGGTATTTAAAGTCGACGTTTTGCGTGCCGCTGCCGTGCAGAAGAATCTTCTGCTGCTCAGCAGGCAACTCATTAAACGGCACTTCCAGGCTGAAGCCGTAGTGACTTGCCAGGGAACCGAGCATCTGGAAGTAATAAACGTTGCGCCGGTCCCAGCC
>NZ_JAMFRV010000621.1 GCF_026224925.1 Pseudomonas sp.
CCGCTAGGGTTGGAATTTTCAGTTTGGCCAGGTTGTACATCAGCTCGGCCAATTCGCGCGCGTCGTTCAGGTTGGTGCTGTAATCCAGCTGCGCCGATTGCTGCATCCAGGCCAGGTCAGCCCCAGCGCTGAAGTGCTTGCCGCGGCCACGGATCAGCATGAAACGCAGGCTGGCATCGGCTTGAACTTCATCCAGGGCCAAAATCAACTCACGAATCATCTGCGCGTCGAAGGCGTTATTTTTGTCCGGACGGTTCAGCCACAGGGTGGCGAACCCTCGCGGGTCGGTGTGCAGTTCAAGGGTCGTAAAGTCAGACATGTTCACTCCGTTGGCGGGGCCCGGTTACATCCGGAACACACCGAATGTGCTCGGCTCGATAGGCGCGTTAAGCGATGCGGACAAAGCCAGCGCAAGGATGTCTCGGGTTTGCGCAGGATCGATTACTCCGTCGTCCCACAAGCGGGCACTGGAGTAGTACGGATGCCCTTGATGCTCATACTGCTCGAGAATCGGCCGTTTGATGTCGGCTTCCTGCTCGGCACTGAACGTCTGACCGCCGCGCTCAGCCTGCTCGCGTTTGACTTGCACCAGCACCCCGGCCGCCTGTTCGCCGCCCATTACGCCGATTCGCGCGTTGGGCCACATCCACAGGAATCGCGGATCGTAAGCACGGCCGCACATGCCGTAGTTACCGGCACCGAAGCTGCCACCGATGATCACGGTGAACTTTGGTACCTTGGCGCAGGCCACTGCTGTGACCAACTTGGCGCCGTGTTTGGCGATGCCGCCTGCTTCGTATTTCTGCCCAACCATGAACCCGGTTATGTTCTGCAGGAACAGCAGCGGGATACCGCGCTGACACGCCAGTTCAATGAAGTGCGCGCCTTTCTGTGCTGACTCGGCAAACAGCACGCCGTTGTTGGCCAGGATAGCAATCGGGTAGCCGTGTAAATGGCCGAAGCCGCATACCAGCGTGGTGCCGAACAGCGCCTTGAACTCGTCGAACACCGAGCCGTCCACCAGCCGCGCAATGACTTCGCGGACATCAAACGGTTGCTTTGCATCAGCTGGAATCACGCCGTACAACTCGTCGCTGCCATACAGCGGTGCGATAGGGGTGAGGGCGTTGAGTTGGCCTTGCTTGCGCCAATTGAGGTTAGCAATGCTGCGGCGGGCAATGGCCAATGCATGTTCATCGCTGTCGGCGTAATGGTCAGCAACCCCGGAGACCTTGCAATGCACATCGGCTCCGCCCAAGTCTTCGGCGCTGACCACTTCGCCGGTCGCCGCTTTCACCAGCGGTGGGCCGGCGAGAAAAATCGTCGCCTGTTGGCGAACCATGATCGCTTCGTCCGCCATGGCCGGAACATAGGCGCCGCCTGCCGTGCACGAACCCATGACCACTGCGATTTGGGGGATGCCCACGGCGCTCATGTTTGCTTGGTTAAAGAAAATTCTGCCGAAATGCTCGCGGTCCGGGAACACTTCATCCTGGCGTGGCAGGTTGGCGCCCCCGGAATCGACCAGATAGATGCAAGGCAAGCGGTTTTGCTGAGCAATCGTCTGCGCCCTCAGGTGTTTTTTTACCGTCAGCGGGTAGTACGAGCCACCTTTGACCGTCGCGTCGTTGGCGACAATCATGCATTCGACGCCTTCTACGCGGCCAATGCCGACAATCAACCCGGCCGCAGGCACGTCTTCGCCATACACTTCATAAGCGGTCAATTGCCCGATTTCAAGAAAGGGTGAGCCGATGTCCAGCAGACGATTGATTCGCTCGCGGGGCAGCAACTTGCCCCGAGATGTATGGCGTTCCTGAGCCTTCGGCCCACCGCCTTGATGAACCTGAGCCAGTAATTGACGCAAGCCTTCGACGTGTTTCAGCATCGCTGCGCCGTTGGCGGCAAACTCTGGTGAACGAGTATTAATCTGGGTGTGCAAGATGGTCATGGGCAACTACTCCGCAAACCCCTGTAGGAGCGAACTTGTTCGCGAGGCGGCGCACCTGACACACCGCGTCGCCAAGCTCGCCAACAAGTTGGCTCCTACAGGGAAAGGTGCTTATTTCGTTTCGTTGAACAGCTCGCGGCCGATCAACATGCGACGGATCTCGCTGGTGCCGGCGCCAATTTCGTACAACTTGGCGTCACGCAGCAGTCGACCGGCTGGAAACTCGTTGATGTAGCCGTTACCGCCAAGAATTTGGATGGCATCCAGGGCCATTTGCGTCGCACGTTCGGCGCTGTACAAGATCACCCCGGCGGCGTCTTTGCGCGTGGTTTCGCCGCGCTCACAGGCTTGGGCCACGGCGTACAAGTAGGCACGGCTGGCGTTGAGCTGGGTGTACATGTCGGCGACTTTGCCCTGAATCAGCTGGAACTCGCCGATGCTTTGGCCGAACTGCTTGCGGTCGTGGATGTAAGGCACCACCACGTCCATGCAGGCTTGCATGATCCCGGTCGGGCCGCCGGAAAGCACGACGCGTTCGTAGTCGAGGCCACTCATCAGCACCTTGACGCCGCTGTTGAGTACGCCCAGCAGGTTTTCTTCTGGCACTTCGACGTCATCGAAGAACAGCTCGCAGGTGTTGGAGCCGCGCATACC
>NZ_JAMFRV010000622.1 GCF_026224925.1 Pseudomonas sp.
CGACCCGCTCCCTTCCGGTATAGCGGTTGCCATAGTTGTCTAGCGCCAACTCCCCGGTCACAGCCGCACCGGGGGTTGTATTGACCAACAGGTCCGATGTTCCTATGGCCTCGCCAGGCTTCAATGTCGCAGAGCTGTCGACGCCTGGTATGTCGGAAAGCAGCAACAGAGCATGTTCCAATCCTGCCTGGTCAATGGCCTGTCCGCTTTGCAGGGAAGAGAGCGTCGCCGTCAATAACGGCTCGTTTACTCGACTGCTGTTATCAACGCCGACCTTCCCGTAGCGCGCCTCCATAACCTCAATGCGCACCACTCCCGATTTAATCGTCTGTGCCGGGATGAATGCCCGCGCCAACGGAAAACCATGGCTGTGGTAATAGTCGGTAATGCGGGCGGCCAGATCACCCAGTTGTGACAGGGTGATGCTGGTACCTTCCGTGTCCGATACCAAACCGTGCAGGGTTGCCGTGTCGAACTGGGTGTTGCCCACCACCTGCAGACTCTTCACCGGGAAAGGTGCGCTTGTCGGCAGTTTGGCATCACCCTGGGGCTGGATAGTCAGTTCCACCCCACTCGGCGCGGGCGTTGGCGGCAGCGACGGCTGAACCTGCTGCAACAGCGATCCTGCATCAGGAAACACCGGGCCCGCCGCCTGAACGAGCAACGGACTAAGAGCGAGCAGCGCCACGTACGCAGATTTCATGGTGCGTCGCGGCGCTGCTTGCACACTGAGCCAGAGCCTCTTGATGGTCAGCGACATCAAAGCGCTTGTAGGCCTTGGACTTGATCGGATGAACGATCTGGTTTCAGCACCGGGGCTATGACGGGCGTATTGTCGCAACGCGTTGGGGCCAAGGCGTAGATATTGGCCTTCATTGGCACGGCTGGGATCAGACTGGTGAGTGTGTAGTTGCTCGCCAAGCCAGCGGTCACACCCGACTCGGTATCGGCCAGGTTAATTGCCGTAGCGGTGACGGGTTTGTTGTTGCCGACATTCTTGTCTATAAACACACCCACCCCGTATACACCTAAGGTTTCGGTGCCGATCAAGCCGGACAATACGCCGCTGGTAATAACGGCGCTGGTGTTGCCGTCGTAGTACTTATTGGCGACCGTGGCGCTTTGCAGCGTCAAAGGGGCTTTGTTGATCGTGCCCTTTATCGCCGTGGTTGGGATCAGGCTGGCGAGAATGTAGTTGCTGGCCAAACCGGCGGTCACGCCAGTCCCCGCGTTCGCGAGGTTGATCGCGGTAGCGGTGACGGCTTTGTTGATGCCCGCGTTCTTGTCGACAAAGACACCGCTGCCAGACACCGCCAGGGTTTCCGTGCCGATCAGGCCAGACAACGTCCCGCCGGTGATAGTGGCGCTAGTGTTGCCATCGTAGGTTTTAGTGGCGACTGTTGCGCTGCTGAGCTTCAAGACTGCCTGATTGATATCAGCCGTCACGCCCGTTGCGTTGGTGACGTAGTAGTTGCTGGCCAAGCCAGTGCCATTGGCCAATGTAGCGCCGCTAACCGTTACCGCCTTGGCTTTGCCTACGTTTTTGTCGGCGACTACGCCGGTTTGTCCGGACAAGACTAACGTTTCAGTACCAATCAGCCCCGACAAAGCGCCACCGACCACAGCGACCGTAGTGGTGCCATCATAGGCGCGAGTAGTGGCGGTAGCGCCTGTCACGGTCAATCCCTTAGGGGTGACGGTGAGCGTGGCTGCGTTAGTAAAGATGCCACTACTGCCCAACTGCGTGAGCTTGGCCGAAGAACCCGCACCGGCGATGGTCAGGTCGTAAACACGTACATTGATGTTGGAGACCGTAACGCCATTGAGCGTGGTGTTAACCGTCAAATTCCCGGTAGTAGCCGCAGTCGCATGAGGGTTGGCGGCAGCAAAATAGGTCACGTTGCCATTAGCACTGGTGGTCATTGTGCTGTTGTTAGCACCCGCGGTGGTGACGAGAGCTATAGGACTTGGGACATAACTTAGGCCGTCGTAGACCTTAGTCACACTGGCGATGGTCACGAACGTAGGTGTGATGAACGCCTGCAAGAACGGATGGGTAATGCCATCAGTCATCACCCAGGTATTAGCGCCAGTACTGTTAGTGAACTGCCAGTTAGGCGCTAAGGCCGTGGTGTTCGCCGTGGTTGTGCTGTTGGCCGCTGTTGCGCCGGTGAAGTTCGCCTGGCTCAGCATTGAGCTGTCCGACGCAATGGGTGTGCCGCCGTGGCTGGTGGTCATTTCAGTTGCACCGCTGGCAACTCCGGCGCCGCCTGGATTCGCGACGCTGGTCACCCAATAGCTGCTGGTAACCTTGCCCGCCGCATTGTTACCAATCAGGCCGCCACTGTTGGCGGCGGTGCCTACTGCGGTGAAACCGGTGGCGTAGTTGTCGGTGAAGTTGGCCGACGAGTTGTCTCCAACCAAGCCGCCCCGGAAGGTGCCAATATGGGTAGCGGTGGTGTCGAGGACGTTGCCAGTGGCGTAGTTGTTGCTGAAACTATTGGCAGCACCAATGACGGTGCTCAATCCCATCAAACCGCCGACATAAGTGGCACCCGACACGTTGCCATTGGCAAAGTTGGTGTCGACGTTGCCACCGGTCACCGAACTCCAGCCCACTAACCCACCCGAATAAGCGCCATCTACGCTGGTGCCGGTCACGTTGCCGGTGGCGTAGTTGATTTTGAAGCTGCCGTTGCTGATCGTGCTCATGCCAACCAAGCCACCTTGGTAGGTGGAACCCGTGACATTACCCGTGGCCGAGTTGCTGACGAAGTCGCCCTTGGTGATCGTGCTCCATCCCACCAAACCACCTGCGTAGGCGCCGCTGATATTGCTATCAGTTACGTTACCTGTCGCAGAGTTGATCGAAAAATCACCATTGGTGAGCGTGGTCCAGCCGGCCAGGCCACCGGTGTAAGAGACGCCGTGGACATCGCCGGTAGCGTAGTTGTTATTCAAGCTACCTTTTGTGAGCGTGGCCCAACCCACGACGCCGCCCATATAGGACCCAGTGATCCCGCCATCCTTGACCGCTACGGTAGCGTAGTTGTTACTGAAGTTACCCGACGTGAGCGTCGTCCAGCCGACTACACCGCCGGTGTAAGAAGTACCGGTAACGCTGCCTTTGCTTGCGGTGCTGGTGACGTAGTTGTTACTGAAATCACCCGAACCCAACGTGACCCAAGACGCCAAACCACCGACATAACCGAGCCCGTTGACGGTCCCGCCCGTAGAGTAGTTATTGCTGAAGCTGCCATTGGCGAGGGTCAGATGCGCTACCAGCCCGGCGACGTAGTTGTTGCCCGTGATATTCGCGTTCACCAAGCCGATGTTGTTCAGTGAACCGGTGGTGCTAGCGCCCCCGAACAAAGCCACATTGTTCCCGGTGGAACTGATGGTGAGGTCGTTGACGCTGTTACCCAAACCGTTAAAGTTGCCGGTGAAATTAGCGATTGGCGCAAACACGGTCGGCGTTGCTGCATGGGTCGCTGATGCGTCAATGGCGTTACCCAGCGCATAGTTTCCAGCCACGTTTGTTCCTACAGCTTGCAGGCCAGCCAAGTCATGAATGACTGTGTATTTTACGCCGCTGATGGCCAGCGTAGACGCCGCGCCAGGCAGGCCAACAGTAACACCAGAGGCAAGTATCACCTTGCCAGCGCCGCTGCTCGCGACCGTGCCATTGCTTGTGTTGGGGTTAAACGCAATACCCGCCGAAGCACCGGTCGCCTTGATGTTGGCGTTCACATTTACGTTATTCGAAGCAGTCAGCGTGAGGGTCGTGTTGGCAGCCCATGTGACGTCCTGATTGACGTTAATATTGCCGCCCGCATCTTTGGCTGCCGTTGTCCCGGTACTGCTTTTAATTTCGATGTTGTTAGTGGCCAGGTTAATACCGAGCTGCGTTCCCGTTATGTCGCCGCCCGTTGCTGCGACAGTGTAATCAGTCGGGTCAATCAGCCAGTGACCGGTTTTGCCGTGCGCAGCTGCCGTGGTGACATGCGCAGCTTTATCGATTGCAACATGCGCAGCGGAGGTTTCAATAGACCCCCCATTTCCGCCAGTCGGCGCGCTCGCGTCCAACGTACCGGCGACCTTGACGGTGCCTGCGGTCATGCCACCCAGCAGGGTGATGGTACCTTCATGGTTCTCCACCGTACGCGCTTCAATCACCCCGGTGTTGTTGACCACGCTCGCCAGCAAGGCGTCTTTTGCGCCAGCATTCATGATCACTTGCCCACCGTCGGCGCGGATCACCCCACCGTTTTCGGCCAAGCTATTTAACAGGCTTTGATCCACCTGCATTTTGACCAGGCTGTTATTTGCAAACGTGAGCGTTGCAGCACTGCCCGCACCGAGCGCGACGGTGCCTTGGGGAGCGGTGATCAAGCCTTGGTTGCTGACGGTATTGCCGAGCAGCGCAACATAGCCGCCCTTGGCGCTGTTGATGCTGCCAAGGTTAACCACGCTGCCCGCGCCGTCGCCGTTGAAGGCTTTGGTATTGCCGCTCAGGCTCGCGTCATTCAACTCCATGGTGGAAGCCACCAGCCCGCCGACATTGACTTGGGCACCTTGGCCGAACAACACGCCGTTGGGGTTGATCAGGTACACCTGCCCATTGGCATTGAGGTGACCCAGGATTTGTGTGCCGCTGGTATCCGAGATGCGGTTGACCGCAATCGCAGAGGTCGAGGGCTGAACGAAGTCGACTGTCTCCTGTGCCCCGACGTTGAAGCCTTTCCAATTGAGCGACAGGTTCTGGCTTGTTTGATTGATGGTGGTGGTAGCCGCCGATTGGGAAATGCTACCTGTACCTGACACTACCTGCCCGCCCACCGGGCTCGCTTGGGAGAGGCTGGCGCACAGCGGCAGGGACAGCGCAGCAAGCAGTTGCAGCTTGCGCGTACGGCTCGATCCCTTGCCATGGCCACGGGCCGTTTCTGGCGCAACAACCCAAGCGTTGCGTACTTGATTCCAAACCAGACGAAATATTTTATTCATAGCTTCGCAGGTTGATTGAACAACCCACCCTCTTTAAGAAGTTGCACTGCAGCAATTAGGCTCGCTGTTTAGCGGCTGGCTGCGGGATGGGCTGCTTCCTGAGAAACAACTACTGCCCTACGTTTTAAGTATTTTTTAGGCAATTGAAGGTGGGGTATTTTTATCCCGGTAGAAGCGTTGCGTTTCGCAATCCATAAGCAAAGACACGTTGCGTGCCACGGATAACGGCTATCCAAACCAAATACTTCCAGGATAAGCATCTCAAGGAATGGCGATTTCACGCATGGTACATGCAAGCCAGACGCACAGTGATAGTAAATTGACATTATTGACGAATAAATATTTTTCAGGTCAAAAACGTCAAAAAACCACCGACGTACGGGTGACGTCGATGGTTTTTGAACGGCTGTGTTAGCGCCTCCGAACAGCGATTTGCGCTGTCTTGGAGTTGGCCAACATGAATTTCACTAAACCTATGCTCAGATGCGGCCGCTGATCTTAATGTAAGCAATTCGTATTGCGGTGTATGATCACCACGCCTGAGAACAGGGAAATCCCGACAGGCGCTTTCTTAATTTTTCGGAGCTGCCTTTAGAATGACTTCCCGCACCCCGTCCTTTGCCAAAATGGCTTTGCTGGTAACGTCCTTGATGGCTGCCGGCAGCGTGTTTGCCGCGCCAAGTGCTGATGGCATCACTGTCTACAACGCGCAGCATGAAAGCCTGACACAGGCGTGGGTTGACGGTTTCACCCACGACACCGGGATCAAGGTGACTGTACGCAACGGCGATGATAGTGAGTTGGGCAACCAGATCGTTCAGGAAGGTGCTGCTTCCCCGGCCGACGTGTTCCTTACCGAAAACTCCCCAGCCATGGTGTTGGTGGATAACGCCGGTCTGTTCGCACCGGTAGCGCCGGCTACGTTGACCCAAGTGAACTCCGCGTATCGCCCAGCCCACGGCAAGTGGATCGGCATTGCTGCTCGTTCGACTGTTTTTGTTTATAACAAAGACAAAATGACCGCCAAGGACATGCCTAAGTCGCTGCTTGATTTGGCCGACCCAAGCTGGAAAGGTCGCTGGGCTGCTTCGCCGTCCGGTGCAGACTTCCAGGCCATCGTCAGCGCTCTGCTTGAGCAGAAAGGCGAAGCGGCAACGCTTGCGTGGTTGAAAGCGATGAAAACCAACTTCACCGCATTCCGGGGTAATGGCACCGTACTGAAAGCTGTGAATGCCGGTCAGATCGACAGCGGCGTGATCTATCACTACTACCCACTGGTTGACCAATCCAAGACCGGTGAGAACAGCAATAAAGTCGGCCTGTACTACTTCAAGCACAAAGACCCAGGCGCATTCGTCAGCATCTCCGGTGGCGGTGTTCTGGCGTCCAGCAAACACAAAGAAGAAGCTCAGGCTTTCTTGAAGTGGGTGACGGGCAAAGAAGGTCAGGCGATCTTGAAAACGGGTACTTCGTTTGAATACGCGGTTGGCCAAGGCGCAGAATCCAACGCCAAACTGACCCCACTGGCCGAACTGGATGCACCTTTGGTGGACGCCTCTAAGCTCGACAGCAAAAAAGTGGTTGAACTGATGACTAAAGCAGGGCTTCTGTAAGGCTATGGCGGAGAATATTTCAAGTGTCGCAGTTGAGACATCGAGAGTTGCTGGGGTGGCTAATACGGTCATGCCAGCCTCCGCCATTAAAGGACGGCCCCGTTCAAGCGGCGGCCGTCCTGCTACATGGATTGTCGTAGCCTCTGTACTGATTTCATTGTTGGCATTGTTGCCACTCGGATTCGTTGTCGGCATTTCCTACCAGACCGGTTGGGCCACTATTGTGGAGTTGGTCTTTCGGCCCAGGGTTGGGGAATTGCTGGTTAATACCGTTTTACTGGTCGTCTTCACGGTGCCTTTATGCGTGGCTCTCGGCGTGTCACTGGCCTGGCTGACCGAGCGCAGCGATCTGCCTTTCAGGCGCGCATGGTCATTGCTGGCGGTCGCGCCTCTCGCGGTGCCGGCGTTTGTGCACAGCTATGCGTGGGTCAGTCTTGTGCCGTCGATTAACGGACTGTTCGCCGGGGTATTGGTGTCGGTCATCGCTTACTTTCCCTTTATCTACTTGCCTGCCACTGCCGCATTGCGACGGCTGGACCCGGGCATCGAAGATGTCGCAGAGTCGCTGGGTTTGAAACCATGGGCGGTGTTCTTTCGGGTAGTGCTGCCGCAGTTGCGCTTGGCGATTTGGGGCGGGTCGTTGTTGGTTGGCCTGCATCTGTTGGCTGAATATGGCCTTTACGCCATGGTTCGTTTCGATACGTTCACCACGGCGATTTTCGATCAGTTCCAGTCATCGTTTAACGGCCCGGCAGCGAACATGCTGGCCGGCGTGTTGGCATTGTGCTGCCTGGCAATGTTGACCTTTGAATCTGCCACACGCGGTAAAGCCCGTTATGCGCGGGTCGGGTCGGGCAGCGCGCGCCAGCAACGCATCTGCATTCTGGGCCGCAAAACTACCGCCTTGGCGCTGTTGCTGCCAATAGCGGCCACCGCGCTGGCGTTGGGCGTGCCGCTGATCACGCTGGGTAAATGGCTGATCGCCGGCGGCGCAGGCGTTTGGCGGATGAGCACTATTCTGCCAGCGCTGGAGCAGACGCTAATATTGGCCAGCACTGGCGCAATTATCACAACGTGCGCGGCGATCCCCATTGCATGGCTGTCGGTGCGTTCACCGGGACGTTTGCATCGCCTGCTGGAAAGCTGCAATTACATCGCCAGTTCGTTGCCAGGCATTGTCGTTGCGTTGGCATTGGTGACCGTCACCATCAAGTTCGCCCGGCCGATTTATCAGACGGCGATTACCGTGTTGTTGGCCTATGTGCTGATGTTCTTGCCCCGGGCGCTGGTCAATCTGCGCGCGGGCATCGCCCAGGCTCCAGTGGAATTGGAGAACATGGCCCGTAGCCTCGGGCGCTCGCCGCTCCAGGCGTTGTGGGTGATCACCATGCGCCTCGCCTCACCCGGCGCTGCCGCTGGGGTCGCATTGGTGTTCCTCGGTATCACCAACGAATTAACCGCTACCCTGCTGCTCGCGCCAAACGGTACGCGTACGCTGGCAACCGGCTTTTGGGCAATGACCAGTGAAATCGACTACGCGGCTGCCGCGCCTTACGCACTGATCATGGTCCTGCTATCGCTTCCGCTGACAGCCATTCTCTACCATCAATCCAAACGCACGGCAGGCCGATGAGTTCTCTTGAATTAAATGCTATCTGCAAATCCTTCGGCTCGTTGCCCGCTGTTGATAACGTCAGTTTGTCAGTGCCTGAGGGCAGTCGCACCGCCATCGTTGGCCCTTCCGGCTCAGGCAAAACGACGTTACTGAGGATGATCGCCGGCTTTGAGTTTCCCGACTCCGGGACCATCACACTGAACGGCACCCCATTGGTCAAAGGACCGATCGAAGTGCCTGCTCATCAGCGCATGATCGGCTATGTCCCACAGGATGGGGCGCTGTTTCCGCACATGACCGTCGCCGCCAACATCGGCTTTGGTCTGTCCGGCAATGCCGCGTCGAAGCAACAGCGCATCAACGAACTGATGGAAATGGTAGCGCTAGACATCCGGATGCTGCCGCGCTGGCCACACGAACTGTCCGGCGGCCAACAACAGCGCGTCGCCCTCGCCCGCGCCTTGGCTCAGCGGCCGAAACTGATGCTGCTGGATGAGCCGTTCTCAGCCCTCGACACCGGCCTGCGCGCCTCCATGCGCAAAGCCGTCGCCAAGCTGCTCTCGGACGCTGGCGTGACCACCATTTTGGTAACCCACGACCAGGCTGAAGCCTTGTCTTTCGCCAATCAACTGGCCGTTATGCGCCAAGGCAAACTGATCCAGGTCGGGCCGCCGCTGGACCTCTACCTGCGTCCTCGCGACGAAGAAACCGCCTATTTCCTCGGCGACGCGGTGGTGCTCCCCGCCACGGTTGAAGGCGGCTGGGCCACCTGCGAACTGGGCCGGATCTCGGTGGCGGATACAGCGTTTAAAGGTGCCGCACGGATCATGTTGCGACCCGAACAAATCGAACTGTCGGCATCCGGTCCATCAGGTGAAGGGTGTTTAGGCGTTGTCACCGACAGTGATTTTGGCGGCAACGCGTGCATGCTCACGGTGCGGTTGAAGACTGGATCGCCGGCTAGAGAGTTGTTGGTTCGAAGCTTGAGCATTCATGCGCCAATAGTTGGAAGCACGGTGCGGATCACGGTTGTTGGGAGTGGGCATGTGTTGAGTGGTGGTCGTTAACAACGGACAGGCGCATTGATATACTCACCATCGCTCGCTAACCAATCATACAAAGGAGTTGTATATGAGCATGGTGTTATGTTCCGGCTGCAGTA
>NZ_JAMFRV010000623.1 GCF_026224925.1 Pseudomonas sp.
CGCGTCGCTGCCGCCCAATTGGTTGACGAATCGGCGGCCCAAGACCGTGAACCAATTCACGCCTTTGATATGGTCAGTCAACCGCAAGCTTTCTACATGGGGCAACGGATCGACCATTAAACCGATGTATTGGTTTGCCAATACATACTCCTGCGGAAAGTGCTGCTGACCGTCGTAGGGAAGCGTACACGCCAGCCCACCGTAGCCGTGTTCAGCGCTTACCTGATCGCACAAGAATTTAAGCCATCGCTCGTAACGCTGGGCGCCCTGGGGTTCAAGCAAAATCGTCCAGGGCAAAACCATCTTCAAACAGGAACGGTCAAAGGGTGCCTGACTCAAGGGGGTGTTCATGACGAACATCCTGTGTTCGGCAACTTGTTGCAACGTACCGCTGCCAATCGACCAAATGAACTGCTCATCCGGTGAACTTGCAAGAATCCTGCGGCGGCAATTGGCGAAACTACTGGCCGTCATTTTGCGCAGTGTTTTGTAAAACTGCCATTTAAGCTGAACTTTGAATGCCTCGCGAAACTCAGCAAAACATTCAGCAACACGCTGTTTAATTTCCGCAGTCTCCCCATGTTTAAAAAACAACGTAACGGTGAGACCAAGGCGAACGATAGGCTCACCTTTAAGAGAATTTATTGCAAATTTTGTGGCCTGATCCGTAAGCCTAGTCATAGGATTTACGTCATCAGAGGTTTGGTCTGACACGCCCTGTCCCCCTCAATCTGTAGTTTCTGACTGCGGAGACTGAACGGTCTTTCGAGGACGAGCAATACTCACTAATTAGTTTAGGAAATCAGCTACATAGATCAAGAATCGCCCTACAAAGATCCTACAAATTATACGTGCTTCAGCGCTTTTTTTGACCCCATGTCACAGCGAGGTAATGGATCTCGGGACTGTCGATACTGCCGATTTTTTTGCGCGTAAGCAGAAAACTCACCGCAGAGACTTCACTGCCAGCGGGATGTAGCGCAAATCTGTGTTAAAAAAGGCGGAGCCCCGCTCAGGCAAATCACTCGCAACCGTTGCAGCCCCGGACGCTGGGGGCAAATCGCGGCGATGCCGCCTAGTGGAAACAGAAACACAACCAAACAGATAAGTGCTATACCTTTGACCAGCAGGTCAATTTCTCTAACGAGAGAGCTGTACACACTTATGTATACCTTCAAACCAGAGGTAAATACTTAGTAAACTAACTATTCAAACACTCCATACGAAGATATAAGTGCAGGCAAAGCACCATCCGTCTATATTCGTTCGGAGTGCACATCAGTCGCCGCTCAGCCTCGTAACATAGGGCTCAGGCGCACCATATCCAACCCGGTGTCGACCAATTGCTCGGCATCAGCGCTCAGCGCGTAGCTATCCGGGATCAGTAGCCACTGACCGAGAATGCCATCGATATAGGCATGCAGACAGATCGATGCGCGGACCGTGTTCAACGTAGCTGGCAGCTGGCCCTTTCGGACGGCGTTGGCCAGAGTGGTGCCAATACGGTCATTACAATCACGTGTGGCAATTTGCCGCTGACGTCGTAAATCACACATTTCATCGGTAAATTCGCACTTATGAAACAGAATTTCATTTATGCGACGGGTTTTTGGATCCAGTGCAACTTGATGAAACAATTTTATAAGCAGCTCTCGCATGCAGCCCAGCGGGTCGACTTCGTCTTCGCTTTCGCCGGCTTTTGCCAGCTCTTCAAGGGGCTCATGAAGGCTGTCGAGCATCGCCTGAACCAAATCCGCTTTATTGCTGAAATGCCAATAGATAGCACCCCGGGTCACCCCCGCGAGCGCCGCGACGTCAGCAAGCGTGGTGCGCGCCACACCGCGATCATAAAAAGCTTTCTCGGCAGCTTCCAGAATCTGGCTTCGGGTTTCCTGAGCTTCCTCTTTGGTGCGACGAACCATGGCAGTAAAACCTCAATCAAGATGTCTCTGGCTTTCATTTCAATCACCAGAGACCGTACCGGGCAGCCTTTGTATTGCCTTGTCCCGGGCCTACAATTCCTACCCCGCCGTGCTGGATTGTCGCAGGCTTGGGTATTTACAAACAACCATGAACGTAAGTATATTCATTAGCATACTACTTATCTAGCCGAAATCGCTTTTTGCCCTTTTCACTTTCACGAGCAACTCACGCTCCTGACCCGAGGATTTTCATGCATTTCAAGCCAGCTGTTTCCGTTCTGGTTACCGCCGTTGCCTTGGCTTCACTGCTGAGCGGATGTAATCAAAAGCAAGAGGCGGCGTCTGCCCCACCACCTCCTCAGGTCGGAGTAGTCACCGTCAAAACTCAAGCCTACACCCAGGTTACTGACTTGCCGGGACGCACCACTGCATTCCGCATTGCTGAAGTCCGTCCTCAGGTTAACGGCATTATTCTCAAGCGCTTGTTTACCGAGGGTGGCGATGTCAAGGCGGGCGACCAGCTCTATCAAATTGACCCAGCCATCTATGAAGCGACCGCCAACAGCGCCAAGGCGACCTTACAGTCCGCCAAGTCGTTGTCTGATCGCTATAAGCAATTGGTCAATGAGCAAGCCGTAAGCCGTCAGGAATACGACACGGCGAGAGCCAGCAGCCTAGAAGCAGAGTCAGCCCTGCAAACCGCTCTAATCAATCTGCGCTACACCAAGGTTCTGGCCCCTATCTCGGGTCGTATTGGTCGCTCGGCCGTGACCGAAGGCGCTTTGGTCAACGCTGCCCAGACCGACGCAATGGCTGTTATTACCCAGCTTGATCCGATTTTCGTCGATGTCGCCCAATCGTCCGCAGACCTATTGAAACTGCGTCATCAATTGGAAAGCGGTCAACTGCAGAAGGCAGGTGACAACGCTGCTGTGGTCAGCCTGACACTGGAAGACAGCAGCAAGTACCCGCTGCAAGGCAAATTGGAATTTTCAGAAGTGTCGGTCGACCAAACCACGGGTTCGGTCACCCTGCGCGCTCGATTCCCTAACCCGAATCACACCTTACTGCCGGGCATGTTTGTTCACGCTCAATTGCAGGCGGGCGTTAATTCGGCAGCCATTCTAGTACCCCAGCAAGGTATTACCCGTGACCTGAAAGGCAGTCCAACAGCGTTGATCGTGAACGCAGACAACAAGGTTGAATTGCGTCAACTCACTGCTTCAACCACTACCGGCAGCGACTGGCTGGTTGATAGTGGTTTGAAACCAGGCGATCGAGTGATTACTGAAGGCTTGCAGTACGTCAAACCTGGTGCGGAAGTGAAAGCGACCGAGGCGACTAACGTCAGTCCAGCTAACCCGGCACCTGCACCGGCTACTGATAAAGCCGCGAGCAGTAAAGGGGAGTAATTCATGTCGAAATTTTTTATCGACCGGCCGATTTTCGCCTGGGTAATAGCCCTGATGATTATGTTGGTCGGGGCATTGGCAATTAAAACATTGCCAATCAACCAATATCCGGCCATTGCACCACCCGCGATCGCGATTTCGGTTACCTACCCAGGCGCCTCTGCACAGACCGTGCAGGACACCGTGGTTCAGGTAATCGAGCAGCAACTTAACGGTATCGACAACCTGCGTTACGTTGGCTCGGAAAGTAACTCCGACGGCAGCATGACCATCACCGCGACGTTCAACCAGGGCACAAGCCCGGACATCGCGCAGGTTCAAGTGCAGAACAAACTGAACCTGGCGACCCCCCTGCTTCCGCAAGAAGTGCAGCAACAAGGGATTCGCGTAACAAAGGCGGTGAAAAACTTCCTGCTGGTTATCGGCTTGGTGTCTGAAGATGGCAGCATGTCCAAGGATGACTTGGCCAACTACATTGTTTCGAACATGCAAGACCCTATCTCGCGAACCTCAGGGGTAGGTGACTTCCAGGTCTTCGGTGCGCAGTACGCCATGCGTATCTGGCTCGACCCAGCCAAACTGAACAACTTCCAGCTAACGCCGGTAGACGTGTCGGCAGCAGTTGCGGCGCAGAACGTGCAGATTTCTTCCGGTCAAATCGGCGGCCTTCCAGCACTTCCTGGTCAGCAACTGAACGCGACCATCATCGGCAAAACCCGTCTGCAAACCGCTGAACAGTTCAAAAACATCCTGCTCAAAGTGAACCTGGATGGTTCGCAGGTCCGGCTGGGTGATGTTGCCGATGTTGCTCTGGGTGGTGAAAACTACAGCGTCAGCGCACAGTTCAACGGCAAACCTGCTTCCGGTCTCGCCATCAAACTGGCGACCGGCGCCAACGCACTGGACACGTCTAAAGCGATCCGGGCTACGGTTGCTTCGCTAGAGCCGTTCTTCCCGCCTGGCATGAAAGCGGTTTACCCGTATGACACCACGCCAGTGATCACCGAATCGATTAGCGGTGTGGTTCACACCCTGATCGAAGCGATTGTCCTGGTGTTCCTGGTGATGTTCCTGTTCTTGCAGAACTTGCGCGCCACGCTGATTACTACCATGACCATCCCGGTCGTGCTGTTGGGTACCTTCGGTATCCTCGCGGCGGCAGGCTTCACCATCAACACCCTGACAATGTTCGGTGTGGTGTTGGCCATCGGCTTGCTGGTGGACGATGCGATTGTGGTGGTAGAGAACGTCGAGCGGGTGATGGCCGAGGAGCATCTCTCTCCCAGAGATGCCACGGTCAAATCCATGGTTCAGATTCAGGGCGCATTGGTCGGTATCGCGATGGTGTTGTCAGCAGTTCTGCTGCCCATGGCCTTCTTCGGCGGATCCACCGGTGTGATCTACAAGCAGTTCTCGATCACCATCGTTTCGGCCATGGCTCTCTCGGTACTGGTCGCACTGATCTTCACCCCAGCACTCTGTGCAACCATGCTTAAGCCAATCGACCAAGAGAAACACGGTCAGCCTAAACGCGGTTTCTTCGGTTGGTTCAACCGTAACTTCGACCGCGGCGTAGTCAGCTACGAGCGCGGCGTCGGCAACATGATCAAGCACAAGATCCCGGCGTTCCTGATTTATGTACTGATTGTCGCTGGGATGGTTTGGATGTTCACCCGCATCCCAAGCGCGTTCCTTCCGGAAGAGGACCAAGGGGTTATTTTCGCCCAAGTGCAGACCCCGGCAGGCTCAACCGCAGAACGTACTCAGGTCGTTCTCGACAAAATGCGCTCCTACTTGCTCGACAGTGAATCCTCGTCGGTGCAATCGGTGTTCACGGTAAACGGCTTCAACTTTGCCGGTCGCGGTCAAAGCTCGGGCTTGGCGTTTATCTTGCTGAAACCGTGGGATGAACGTCCTGGGTCGTCCAATAGCGTTTTCGAACTGGCCAAGCGTGCTCAGGCACACTTCTTCAGCTTCCGTGACTCGCTGACCTTCGCCGTGGTTCCGCCATCGGTACTTGAACTGGGTAACGCCACTGGTTTCGACTTCTACCTGCAAGATCAGGGTGGTGTCGGCCACACCAAGTTGATGGAAGCGCGTGCACAGTTCCTTGGGCTGGCTGCGCAAAGCAAGATCCTGGCAGGTGTCCGGCCTAACGGCTTGAACGATGAACCTCAGTTCCAACTGGTGATTGATGACGAACGCGCCAACGCCTTGGGTGTGACGACGACGAACATCAATACCACCTTGTCCGTTGCACTGGGTGGTAGCTACGTCAATGACTTCATCGACCGCGGTCGGGTCAAAAAGGTGTTCATTGAAGGTACAGCCAGCGCGCGGATGACGCCTGAAGACTTGAAGAAGTGGTACGTGCGCAGTGCGACCGGCACCATGGTTCCATTTGCTTCGTTTGCCTCCGGCACATGGGTTTACGGCTCACCGAAACTGTCGCGTTACAACGGCGTAACGGCTGAAGAAATACTCGGTACACCGGCGCCGGGTTACAGTACTGGCCAAGCAATGGATGAAGTTGAAAGGCTTGCCAAGCAACTTCCGGCGGGTATTGGCTACTCATGGACCGGTTTGTCCTACGAGGAGCGTCTGTCGGGGTCTCAAGCGCCAACGTTGTATGCCCTTTCGCTGCTGATCGTGTTCCTCTGTCTGGCGGCCTTGTATGAAAGTTGGTCGATTCCGATCGCGGTCATGCTCGTGGTGCCATTGGGGGTTATCGGTGCGTTGATGGCCACCAGTTTGCGAGGGTTGTCCAACGACGTGTTCTTCCAGGTAGGCTTGTTGGTAACGGTCGGGTTGTCGGCGAAAAACGCCATTCTGATCGTCGAATTTGCCAAAGAGCTGCACGAACAGGGCAAGAGCTACACAGAAGCTGCGATCGAAGCATGTCGGATGCGTCTGCGACCGATTGTGATGACGTCTGCGGCGTTTATCCTCGGCGTGGTTCCCTTGGCCATCTCCACCGGAGCAGGCTCTGGCAGTCAGCACTCGATCGGTACCGGGGTAATCGGCGGTATGATTACCGCGACTGTTCTGGCAATCTTCTGGGTGCCATTGTTCTTCGTTTCGGTGTCCTCGCTGTTCAAGACCAAACAGAAAAAAATCCCACACGATGAGGCTGGCCAATGAGCAAGTCCCTGATCTCTCTGGCAGTCGCCGCGTTCATTCTTAGCGGCTGCTCGTTGATCCCTGATTACATGCAGCCGGCGGCGCCGATTCCTGCACAATATCCGCAAGGTCCGGCGTATTCGCCGACCGAAGCGGCCAATGTCGCAGCGGCCGAGCAAGGCTGGCGTCAATTCTTCAAGGATCAGGCTTTGCAACAGCTGATTCAGACGTCGCTGGTCAACAACCGTGATCTGCGTGTCGCGGCACTGAATATCGATGCCTACCGTGCGCAGTACCGTATCCAGCGTGCCGATCTGTACCCAGCGGTTTCGGCTAATGGCAGTGCTGCCCGTTCGCGCACCCCGGCCGACTTGTCGCAGACCGGTAAAGCGACTGTAGGTGGTGAGTATTCAGCGACGCTGGGCATCAGCGCCTATGAGTTGGACCTGTTTGGTCGCGTTCGTAGCCTGAGCCAACAAGCGTTGGAGACGTATTTCTCCAGCGAAGAAGCGCGCCGCACTACCCAGATCAGTCTGGTGGCCAACGTGGCAAATGCTTACTTGACTTGGGTTGCGGATAAAGAGCAGCTCAAACTGACTCAAGACACGCTGAAGGCGTTCGAGGAGAGCTACAAGCTCACCTTGCGCACCAGCGAAGTCGGTGTGTCGTCGGCTCTAGACTTGGCGCAGTCGCGCACCTCGGTCGAAAGCGCTCGGGTCAAGCTCGCGCAGTATCAACGCTTGGTTGCTCAAGACGTGAACAGCCTGACATTGCTTTTGGGCACTGGCCTGCCAGCAGATCTGCCCGCGAGCCAGCCGCTCAGTACTGACGTCCTTGCCGAAATGCCGGCGGGTATGCCGTCGGACTTGCTGCAACGTCGCCCCGACATCCTTGCAGCAGAGCATCAGCTCAAGGCTGCTAACGCCAACATTGGCGCGGCCCGTGCAGCATTCTTCCCGAGCATCAGCCTGACTGCCAGCGCCGGTACCGGTAGCTCTGAGCTGTCCGGCCTGTTCAAGGGCGGTTCTGGCACATGGTTGTTCCAGCCGCAGATTAACCTGCCAATCTTCAACGCCGGCAGCCTGCGTGCAAGCCTGGATTACTCAAAAATCCAAAAAGACATCGGTGTCGCCAACTACGAAAAAACCATTCAGACCGCGTTCCAGGAAGTCTCTGACGGCTTGGCTTCACGCCAAACCTTCAACGAACAACTCCAGGCGCAACGTGATTTCGTGACCGCTAACCAGGACTACTACCGGTTGGCTGAACGTCGCTATCGTATCGGCATCGACAGCAACCTGACCTTCCTCGACGCTCAGCGCCAGTTGTTCAGTGCGCAGCAGTCGTTGATCAGTGATCGCCTGTCGCAGCTAACCAGTGAAGTTAATCTGTACAAGGCATTGGGCGGCGGTTGGTACGAACAAACCGCCAAACAAAACAAACCTGTCACCGGCGACGTTCCTGAAACCAGACTGTTCTAGTTTCTACGCTGCATGAAAAAACCCACCGATTGGTGGGTTTTTTTATGGGGATATAAAAGGCTTAGGCCTATCCGCTAACCAGCGGGAGTATGTTGACTGCTAACGGGGCAGGATCAACTGTTAGCGCTGAGGAGGCGGAAACCGATGAGTTAAGATCCCGCGGATCAACTGTGCGGCGTTGTGCCCAGTCGACGAGATTCTTCGGGCGATAATCTGAAATTTTCCGCCATCGATCAAAAACGGATGAATCGATTGTTTCGTTGATGGTGGTCGTGACATTCGTCGTCGTGTCGATTGGTTCAGCACTGATCGTTCGATAGAAGGGTTTATTCACGGTTAGCAACTTGTAAATGCCACCTGCCATTTCAGCGTAGGAGTCTCGGATGAGACAGGTATTTGCGTCTCCATCGAGAACAACGTTGTCGGTAAAAACAAGCCCGTGAGCAACGGCTTTGTCCATCAGCCATTTCAAAGGAATCTGTGCCAGCAAATCGTTTTCGTACCCTCCCCCGACGTTGGCATGTGCACCTACAAACCAACGCTGCTCAACGTAATCCATCGACCGAGGTGCAGGGCCCGCAACTTCTTTCGGTGTGCTTTTTGTCCACAGTGTTGGAGCAAAAGCTTTGCGATGTTCATCGATCGCCAGTGCATGATAGGCATGCGAGTCATTGATTCGTAGATCCGTTTCGAGAAAGGCGAAATCTTTGCTGCTCGCATTAGGCAACCAGGGCAGAGGTACGCCGAGAGCACCAACAGTGTCCCACACGCCTTGAAACCAGAGCGGAATCGAACGAGAGTACGTTTTGATCCAACGATCTTCCGGCAATAATTCACTATCGGTTACATGGGCCAATTTGAGAATAGAGGTTGCATCGCCCCGGCGATAGCGGGCATACAGTTGCTTCATCGATACAGGCGAGCCTTGTTTGAGAAGTCCGCATTTTGAGATAAAGCCAGCCAGGCTACGTGCCGTGAATGCACCGCGACTGAATCCAAAAATGAATATCTGCGCACCCACCTCATAATGATCAACCAGCCACTCGTAGGCACTCTCCACCTCTTCATTGAGACCAATACCGAACAGGCCACCGGTAAGCCGTTGCCCCGCCTGCGTGCCGACTCCAGCACTGTAATAGCAAAGCTGTTCGGGCGTTTTTGCACAGAGTGATTTCATGCGAAAGACGTTGGTATTGTCGTCGACAGTATTCCAAGTACCGTCGAGAAACAGGGCAATGCGTTTGACACCAGACATGACGTGATTCCTTTCAACGTGATTGAGCATGCGGTTGCCTTTAACAGGCCCAAGCATTAGATGCTCACCCCAATCTTACGTCTATATGTCAGAGGGCCTCATAACACAACCGTTCGCCCACAAGCCGGCGCCTACAAAGGGTGCTAGTCCTGACCCCGATTCGGTGGGAGCGAACTTGTTCGCGAATACAACACCGCAGTGTTTCAGAAAAACCGAGCCGCCGGCTTCCCGAACAAAGCTACGCGCCCCGGTTGGTCCCACAGATTTTCGACATGGCGCTGGACCTGCGTAGTCCATAAATCGCCTGTAGCCAACGTGTTGGCGAAGCTCAACTCAACAAAAATTCCCGCACATGGCTGGTGAACACATCCCCCGCTTCCACGTTCGAAAGGTGCGCGGCGTGAACTTCTTCGATCAGTGACTGCGCAATGTGCTCATTGAGAAACCGCCCGCCTACAGGTGGGGTTACCGCGTCATGAATGCCGGAGATCACTAATGTCGGCGCGCTGATTAAATTCAAGTGTTCGCGAAAGTCTGCGTCGCGCACGGCGGCGCAGCTGGCGGCATAGCCTTCGGGTGACGTAACGGCGAGCATATCTGTGATGCGTTTGACCGTGTCCGGGTTGGCTGCTGAGAAGTCCGGAGTGAACCAGCGTGCGATTGACGCATCACGCAACGCGACCATCGCCGCAACCCCGCCGCGTTGAACAGTTTCAATGCGCGGGTTCCACATTTCAGGGCCGCCTATTTTCGCCGCGGTGTTACACAGCACCAACTTGTGCAACCGGTCGTTGGCGTGAATCCCCAGCCACTGACCGATCAGGCCACCCATGGACAACCCACAGAAATGCGCCTGGCGAATCGCCAGTCCATCCAACAACGTCAACACATCGAGCCCGAGCTGTCGGATGGTGTAGGGACCTGGGGTTACTAGCGAGCGACCGTGCCCCCGAGTGTCATAACGCAACACCCGGAAGTACTTGATGAAGGTCGGCATCTGGGTGTCCCACATGTCCAGATTGGTGCCCAGAGAGTTGGACAACACCAGAACCGGCGCATCTTCTGGACCTTCAAGTTGATAATGCAACTCACCATCGCCGAGTTGTAAAAATGCCATTACAGTCTCCGTCACTTACACGTGGTGTCTGAAAGACGCGCGCCAAAGGGCAGCGCGCAGCTGGATCAATGATCGTTGTGCAGGTAAGAGGGTTGTTTCGGCAAGCGCAAACTGAACAGGAAGGCGACCGCCATCATGACCGTCACGTACCAGTAAAAGCTATTCTCCATACCCACGCTCTTGAGACTCAACGCGACGTATTCAGCCGAGCCACCAAAGATGGCGTTGGCGACAGCGTACGCCAGCCCTACACCTAAGGCGCGAACTTGTGGCGGAAACATTTCAGCCTTCACCAAGCCGCTGATCGAGGTGTAAAAGCTGACAATCGCCAAGGCGAACGTAATTAACCCGAACGCGATGAACGGATTGGTGGTTGTCTTGAGCGTCATCAGGATCGGTACGGTGCAGATCGTGCCAAGCGCGCCGAACCACAGCATCGAGCTACGACGACCGATTTTGTCCGCCAGCATGCCGAACAATGGCTGCATGCACATGTAGAGGAACAGCACGCAGGTCATGATGTAACTGGCGGTTTTAGGGGTCATACCACCGGTGTTCACCAGGTATTTCTGCATGTAAGTAGTAAAGGTGTAGAAAATCAGCGAGCCGCCCGCGGTGTAGCCCAATACGGTGATGAATGCCGCTTTGTGATCGCGGAACAAGGCCGAAATACTGCCGGCATCTTTGTCCTTACGCATTTCTGCACTGCTGGTTTCTTTGAGCGTGCGACGCAGGAACAACGAAATCAACGCTGCGATGGCGCCAATCACAAACGGAATCCGCCAGCCATAAGCTTTCAACTCATCAGCGTCGAGGAATTGTTGAAGGATCACCACCGTCAACACCGCCAACAATTGTCCGCCGATCAACGTCACGTATTGGAACGAACCGAAAAAACCACGCTGGCCTCTGAGGGCGATTTCGCTCATATAGGTCGCCGTGGTGCCGTATTCGCCGCCCACTGACAAGCCTTGAAACAACCGCGCCACCAACAACAGCGCAGGGGCCCATGCGCCAATAGAGGCATAAGTGGGCAGACAGGCGATGACCAGTGAGCCGGCGCACATCATCAATACCGAAATCATCATCGAGTTTTTGCGGCCATGTTTGTCAGCCACTCGACCAAACAACCAGCCGCCAATCGGACGCATCAAGAAACCCGCGGCAAATACACCGGCGGTGTTCAGCAGTTGAACAGTCGGATCGTCAGACGGGAAAAACGCGGGCGCAAAGTAAATCGCGCAAAAAGCGTAAACGTAAAAATCGAACCACTCAACCAGGTTGCCCGATGAGGCACCGACGATGGCGAAGATGCGCTTTTTGCGTTCTTCCGAGGTGTAATGTGCTGGCTCGGGTATGGCTGTAGTTGTTGTTGTCATTTAAAGCTCACTCTGAGGGGGTCACTGCCCCCATTCTAGACATATTCTGTTACCGACCCACGCCACAAAACGCAAACATCCAGAACAAGTTGCGCCTTAGTTGAATCAGGCCTTGTTCTGGATAGTTGTAAGCGGCGAGATCAGACGCGTTCGATCGCTAACGCCACTCCTTGGCCGACACCGACGCACATAGTTGCAAGAGCCTTCTGACCACCGGCTTTTTCCAGTTGATGCAGTGCGGTCAGCACCAGGCGCGCGCCGCTCATGCCCAGTGGGTGCCCCAGCGCAATTGCGCCACCGTTGGGGTTCACCTGCGGTGCATCGTCGGCGATACCCAGCCCACGCAACACCGCCAGGCCTTGGCTGGCAAACGCTTCGTTAAGCTCGATCACATCAAAATCAGTGACTGCCAAGCCCAAACGCTCGACCAATTTACGGACCGCAGGCACCGGGCCAATGCCCATTACCCGGGGCGCGACGGCGGCGCTGGCCATACCCAGAACGCGGGCACGGGCAGTCAAACCGTGTTTCTTCACTGCTTCGGCAGACGCCAGAATCATTGCTGCCGCGCCGTCATTGACGCCGGAGGCATTGCCGGCGGTGACGGTTTTGTCTGCGCCGTTGACCGGTTTAAGCTTGGCCAATGTCTCAAGGCTGGTGTCAGCCCGCAGGTGTTCATCCTGAGCGACGACTGTTTCACCTTTTTTATGGGCAATACGCACCGGCACAATTTCTTCGTCGAAAAAACCAGCGGCCTGAGCAATGGCTGCCTTCTGCTGACTGCGCAACGCAAAGGCATCCTGATCGGCGCGGGAAATCCCGTAATCCTCGGCCACGTTATCGCCTGTCTGCGGCATGGAATCGACGCCGTATTGGGCCTTCATCAACGGGTTGATAAAACGCCAGCCAATCGTGGTGTCTTCCAGCTTCATGTTGCGAGAGAACGCCGCATCCGCTTTACCCATGACAAAAGGCGCGCGAGACATGGACTCGACGCCACCGGCAATCGCCAACTCTATTTCGCCACTGGCGATAGCTCGAAACGCACTGCCAACAGCGTCCATTCCCGATGCGCATAGCCGGTTAAGGGTGACACCCGGAACACTTTCCGGCAGGCCAGCGAGCAACGCCGCCATTCGCGCAACGTTGCGATTGTCCTCACCGGCCTGGTTAGCGCAGCCGAAAAAAACTTCGTCAACCTGACTCCAATCCACTGTGGGATTGCGCTCCATCAATGCCTTAATCGGCACGGCGGCCAAATCATCAGCGCGCACCGTTGACAGGCCGCCACCAAATCGGCCGATGGGTGTACGGATCGCATCGCAGATATAAACGTCGCGCATCATGCTTCTCCTGGCGCCTGACCGTGAGCGGCAGCGGTACGCGCTTCCAGGTCACGCAGAGCAGTCAATTCAATGTCGGAAGGGACGTCCGAATACACGACATTCTCGGCAAAGCGCACTTCCCAACCGGTGGCAGCGATAACTTGCTCGCGAGTCACACCGGGGTGCAACGTGGTGACCACGAATTCATGAGTAACGGCCTCGGGCTCCATGATGCACAGGTCAGTAATGATCCCTACCGGACCGGCGCCTGGCAGGCCCAGCTTCTTGCGAGAGTCGCCGCCTTGGCCGTGACCGACCGACGTAATGAAGTCGAGTTTGTTAACGAATGCCCGTGCCGATTGCTTGAGGATGATCAACACCGATTTCGCCGAACCGGCAATTTCCGGCGCACCGCCCGCACCCGGCAAACGGACTTTAGGGTTGTGGTAGTCACCGACCACCGTGGTGTTGATATTGCCAAAACGGTCGACCTGAGCCGCGCCGAGGAAACCAACGTCTACTCGACCACCTTGCAACCAGTAACGAAAAATCTCACTGGTGGACACCACGGTATCGGCGGTCTCCGCCAGCTCACCGTCACCAATCGACAGCGGCAAAACCGTCGGCTTGGCGCCAATCGGGCCGGACTCATAGATCAGCACTACGTCGGGCGAGGAAGTCAGCCGCGCCAAGTTCGCTGCTTTGGAAGGCAGGCCAATGCCCACAAAGCACACCGAGCCATTTTTCAATCGACGGGCTGCAGCGACCGTCATCATTTCATTGGTTGTGTAGGTCATTATTTAGCCTCCGATGTGTTGGCCAGGCGGGCTTTGAACTCACCGAAGTCAGCAGTGCCATGAATATATTCTGCGATCCACGCGGTAAAACTTTCGCGATCTCGGGCAATGGCATCCCATGCCTGGTAGAAACGGTTATCACGCTCGTAGTAACCATGGGCATAGGAGGGATGAGCGCCGCCAGGCACCAGGCACACAGCGCTCAAGGCCCACGTGGGTAATACGCAGGCGTTCATTGGCGCATTCAGGTTGTCGACGATCTCTTCGACGGTAACGATGCAGCGTTTGGCCGCCAACGCTGCTTCTTTCTGCACACCAAGAATGCCCCACAGCAACACGTTGCCTTTGCGGTCAGCCTTCTGTGCGTGAATCACGGTCACATCCGGGCGCACCGCCGGGACTGCCGCCAGCACTTCGCCGGTGAATGGGCAGGTCACCGTTTTGATCAGCGGATTCACTTTTGGCAGGTCGGAGCCTGCATAAGCACGCAGTACCGCGAACGGCAGCCCGGAGGCACCGGCGACATATGAGTTGGCAAGGTCGGCGTGACTGTGCTCTTCGATTTCCATCGCGTGCGGCCATTGCTTTTCCACCGCATCACGCAAGCGGTGCAACGAGCCCACACCCGGATTGCCGCCCCACGAGAAAATCAGTTTTTTCGCGCAACCGGCGCCGATCAGTTGGTCGTAAATCAGGTCGGGGGTCATGCGGACTAACGTCAGGTCTTTTTTACCCTGACGGATAATTTCGTGGCCGGCCGCGCTAGGGATCAAATGGGTGAAGCCTTCCAGTGCAACGGTGTCGCCATCGTTGACGAATTGCTTCACGGCATCGTGCAAAGAAATAATTTCAGCCATGGAGGTGCTCCCGAACTCAACATCACAATCGATAAATAGCGCAAACGGCGGCGCTGGATTGCAAATGAGGTTATGCCTGAGCGCAGGGGCAAACAATCCGATAATCGACTAACTGTTCGGTAATCGCCCCAATTGTTCCGACAATTTCACATTCGGATTCAATTCAGGTGAACAGCTGGGTGCTCAGGTCGCGACTGGCGTCCAGCATGATCGGCAAAAACCGCTGCTCCAGTTCGTTACGTGTGACACGCCCGGCGCTGGTGCTGACATTGAGCGCAGCCAACACTTGGCCTGAAGCATCATAAACCGGCACCGCAATCGAACGCAGCCCTTGTTCCAGCTCTTGATCAACGATGCACCACCCTTGCTGACGAACGTGCTGCAAACACTCCATCAACGCCTCTGGCGTGGACAACGTGCGGCTGGTTTTCGGTTGTAGGTCGACGTGATCGAGGTATTCATGCAGAGAAACATCGTCCAGCGCTGCCAATAAAATACGGCCCATGGACGTGCAATAGGCTGGCAGTCGCCCACCCACTGACAAATCCACTGAGATCAAGCGCTGGGTGGTCGCCGAGCGAGCGATGTACAAGATGTCGTCGCCCTCAAGCGTGGCCATATTGCAGGCTTCGTGCAATTGGTCACTCATGCGGTCCAGGTACGGTTGAGCGGAAATCGCCAGTGGTGTCGATGACAGATACGCGTGCCCCAGCGTCAGCACCTTCGGCAGGAGAGAATACGCCCGACCGTCACAGGTCGCGTAACCCAGCTTGATCAGTGTATGCAGACAGCGTCGTACGGCGGCCCGGGGGATTTCAGTGCGATGGCTGATCTGTGCAATAGTCAGTTGGCGCTTACGCTCCTGAAACGCGTGAATAACCGCCAAGCCACGCGCCAGCGAAGTCATGAAATCCGGATCACCGGTTAACGCCTGAATTCGTTTAGCTGGCGACGCGACGATGGGCGGAGCCAGCGAAGCAAAAGAATTTCGCAGTTGATCGTTCATCCTGTTACCGCCTGTCATTGCCCTCTCAGGCAGGATTTATAGCTGTTCAAGACAGATATATGAAGCATTGCCATACTCACATTGGGCGATTATCGAACCAACGGGCGATAATCGCAATTGACCCGTGCGCAAGATCCTTATACCTTTCACACGCCATTAAAGTGGCTTCTTGGAATTACTGGTCAGGTACCCACGAGAAGTCCCTCGGCACGGCCTTGCCCACGAAGCGAGGCCGTTTTATTTCCGCACCGCTCGCGACACTGCCCGTAATACAAACACCGAATCCGGATATCCAAACTTCTATTGATACTGCACATGTCCGAACTTCGGAACTGCGTCACAAGAAATGCCGGTACAGATAGAAATCTTCTCGTAACAAACTCGCACATAGAGTTGACGCCGCCCCGCATCTTCGAGATAGTGTACTTCGTTCGACTGGCTATAAAGCCCCGCCGTGATTGACCCTCCACTGCGCTAAGCGTGGACCCAATCACCGAGC